>NZ_QAIM01000184.1:0-6757 GCF_003061035.1 Acidovorax sp. HMWF018 | reverse complement strand
GATCATCCAATGAAGGAACTGCGTATCCTGCGAAACGCCCCAATAGTGCGCCTTGCACTTCGCCACATACGCATCCAGATCCGCACGCGTGCGGATACCGGCAGGCTCGATGTCTGTCAGCCAACGGAAATACTCGATTTCCTTCTGCGTCAAACGGATCTGGGAACCCAGGCGGATCATGGAGAAACCTCTTGATGGTCACCATGCTGACGCAAAACAACGTGCTTGAGGACAAATTAACGGGCCCTGATCAAAAAATTTCCTGAGTGGCAGCAGAGTAATTTTCGAGTGTCACGGGACTGCCATATGCCATGCCTCCGGCTTTCCAGATGTTGGCGAATGGCCACGTTTCGGCGCATTTCCCATCCGGCCCCGCGAACAAACGCCCGCCACCGCCACGATTTCCAGCCGACACAGGTTTTCCCCCTTGTGATGCGGCAAACCCAGGGGCACAGTCCCAATACCGGTCGAGGGCCTGATCAGGGCCTCCGGTCGCTTGCTCACGTCACAGCCCATCCAGCCAAGACCATCGTGCCGGCAGCCGTTGCGCACCTCCATCAAACCGCGGACGCCATCCCCTCGGCGACCGGCGCTGCCCTGCATTTCGATCCAGGAGAGCGATGTGGGAAACGCGCTCACAACCTCCTATCCGCGCATAGCACTGCTGGGTGCGCCGTGCATCTACCGCTTCATCGCCGCGAGCAACTCTCGGCGCCTCGCATGGGAATCCCGTCGGATTCTCTTGTATAGCGGCATGGTATTTGCGAAGCCCACAAGGCATCCCAGAACCCGTGTCGGCATTGCCACACAAGGAAGGAAACATGCACACCCATTGCATTGAGCAATTGCGCGGGCTCGCCGAGCCTCTGGCGGCTCTCTCGCTGACCCACCTGACACCCACCACCCGACAAAAGTTGCACGCAGACGATCTGTCCGTCAATGCCTACCCCACCGACTTTGGAGGCTTCGTATACGTAGGCTCGCCGCGCTACCGCATGCCTGCGGAGTCCGATCTTGCAAAGATCTTCGAGGCTGCAGAGCAAGCTGGCATCGTCTGGCTCAAGTTCGACAGCGAAGCGCCGACCGTCAAGGGCCTGCCGACTTTCACGCCCCAAGACACTATCCTCTGAGGCCCCGCGACGCCAGCGCACTGCGTCCGGGGCGGACACCTTGACCTCTGTCACTCCATGGGCAAGGCGTCGGCATCTGCCCGCAAAGCCTCCAGATCGATCACCGCATCGGCCATGCCGGCCAACTCGGGCGTCTGAGAGACGAAGAACTCCCGGTGATAGCCGCCCAGTCGCAGCACCTCGCGCTTCATCGCCCCGAACATGCGCTTTCGGTCCGGGTCGAGGGCCCCGTCTGCTTCATCCGAGAACAGGGTCTCGTAGCGCCGTTCGCCAGCCTGCGCCAAATACAGTGCCACCGCCCGCACCAGGCATTCGTTGATCCAGACCCGCTCCCCTCCACTCATCAGCCGCACACTCTTGCTCTCCCCTGAATCGGCGTCATGCACCAGGATGTCGAAGTCCTCCCGTTTCTCGCCCTTGGCCGTCTCCCCCTGCGTGAGGATGGAGACCGTGAAGCGCGGGCCGTAGCACGCCAGCAGCAAGTCGTTCGCCAGTCCCGACAAGGCCGGCCCCGCATCGTCGATCGCCAGCGCAATCAAACCATCATTGCTCATGCACCGCGCCAGCAGGGCCCAGTCGCCCATCGCGCTCTCGATCCGCAGGGCACGCCGATGCGCCGCAGCCCGACGTTGTGCCAGGGCATCCAGCTGCTGACGCAGCGCCGCCAGGCTCTCCAACTCCTTCAAAGCGTCTACGTGCGAGCCCTGTGCATTGCCATGCGCGGCGATGGCGCGATCGCGTGCCGACTCGGCAATGACCAGCTGCTGGGGATCAAAGGGTTCCGGCAAAGTGCGCAGGACGGCATCCAGCCGGGCCAGCGCCTGCTTCAGCAGGTCGGACTGCTGCGTCCGCCGCGCGTCGATGGCCTGCATGGCGGCGGTAATGGCATCCCGCTCCTCCCGCTCGGCAACCGCTTCGGCCGAGGAATCGTCCCTCTCGGGATCTCCAAGGCCGTCCAGTTCGGCCTGAACCTCGGTCAAGCGCTGGCGCGCGACCTGAATCTCTTCCGCCTTCGCCGCCAGCAGGGCAAGTCGCGATGCGCGGCTGCGAGCGCGCTCCTGGCGATGCTCGGCGGCTTCCAATTGGCCGCTCGCGGCTGACAGCGACTGGACACGCGCCTTGACGGCCCGGCCCTCCCGCTCGACCTCCGCCTTCTCGTCGCCCAAACGCCGCAGCACCGCATCGGCGCTGGGAATCAGCGCCTGCGCCTCCCGTGCATCGGCCAGCAGTTGGCAAGCTCCCTGCAGCGGCATCCCGGCGCACGGCACCTCGGCGGTCAGGCCCAAACGGCGCCTGAGTGCCTGCGCCTGCAAGACAGCCTGCCCTGCCTCTCGTTCGATACCCTGAACCCGCTGCACAAGGATGCGCAACTGGCCCTTGGCCTGCTCCCACTCCGCCACCTGGTCTCGGCGATGACGCGCACGCTCGGTGCGCAGTTCCAGCAACTGCTCTGCCAGCGGCAAACGCCGCAATGCGTTGTGCACCAGGTGCTCCCGCTCCAGCAAGGCATGGCACCGGCTCCGTACGTTCTCCAGCCGTTCTCGGCGCTGCAGGGCCTGCGCCCCCCGCTGCGCAACACGGCGCATGAGCCGGTCCAGCCGCTGGCGCGCATCCTGTTCGCGCCCCGCCAGGTCCTGCAGAACCACTCGGCCCGCTCCCTGCGCAGCTTCCCGCTCCTGCAACAACTGGCCCCGCCGCGCGTCGGCCTCGCGCGCCTGCTCGCGCTGTGCCGCGGCCCGGGCGTGGGCCTGGCGCGCCTCCTCCAGCGCCGACGCCGCCGCTGCCACCGCCGCCTGCGTCCGGGCGGCACGCGCCGGCGCATCGGCGGCATCGGCCCGCGCGCGGGCGAGCCGTTCTCCCTCGGCGTCCAAGGCAGAGGCCTCCTGGCGCAGCGCTACCAGCCCTGCCTTCAACAGCTTGGCGGTCTCACCGGCCTTGCGCCCCAGCTCGCGGATATGCTCCTGCCCCAGCAGGTCGGCCAGCAGCGTTTTGATCTCCGCGTTGCGGTAGTCGCTGAGCTGACGCTTGCACTGGGCTCCGAAGACCGACGTGAAGAAGGTATCGGCGCTGCCGCACAGGTGCTCCACGCAACGCGTATAGGTGTCCACCTTGCCGTCCGACACCGTGCCATCCTCCAGTGTGACGGGGCGCCATGCGCCCGCATCGGAGAGTGCGAACAGGAAGGCCTCCGTCCGGCGCCGACCGTTGGGACGGATCACGATCTGGGAGCGATAGCTTTGGCCTTCGAGCGCCCAAACCAGCTCCTTCTCGTTCTCCGGAAGGTAGACATGGTCGTAGTAGCTGAAGCCGCCCGCGCCCGCTGCGGACGCACGCGAGGGCATCGTGAGGTACGGGTGCATGTTGTCGAGCACCGTGGTCTTGCCGCGCCCGTTGGCACCCGCGATGGCGACCAGCTCGGCCCCATCGCACAGTGCCTCGAAGTCCAGCGTCAAGGCATCCAGGCCCAGGCCATCCCGGATCCCGCGAAAGCCCTTGAGGGTCAGGGAAAGTAGTTGCATGGCGAAGTTCTCCATGGGTTTGACGCACCCAGTTTCCCGTGAAAGCCCGGGGAAGCAAGGGCTTGAGCGCCGTGGCCGCCCCTCTCCGGCACTCTGGCAAGAGGATGATCGAGTCATGCTGCAAAATTCCTTTTTCGTTCAATGGCTTATCGAAATCGACAAGAGAGGTAAAATCGTCCGTCAAGGATCCTCCCTCCCACCGCCATGAACACGCTCAATCGCATCAAACGCTCCGTCGCCAACCGCAGCGACGATGTGCTGCTGCGCAGCGAGTTCGACCAGTTCGGCAGTGCCGCGCAGGTCGGCCGCGCACTGCGCGAACTGGTGCTGGACGGCACGCTGGTGCGCCTGGGCCTGGGCGTCTATGCCAAGGCCAAGCCAAGCGTGCTGACGGGCAAGCCGATTCCGGTGCGGCCGCTGGAGGTCCTGGCCCCCGAGGCGCTGAACAAGCTGGGTGTGACCGTCATGGCCAGCCGCTTGACCGAGGCGTACAACGCCGGACACAGCACCCAGGTGCCTGCGGGCATCGTCTTCAACGTCGGCCGACGCCGCATCGCCCGCAAGCTGGGCTTCAACGGCAAGGCGATCCAGTACGAACACGCATGAGGGTGCTGGCACCGCAGCGGCGGGAACTGATCGAGGCGCTCATCGCGGAAGCCACTTCCGGCGGAATCACTGCGGGCCTGCTGGAAAAGGACGAGCACCTGACCGATGCGTTGCGGGCCCTGTTCGCCTTGAGGCTTGAGGGTATGCAACTGGTGTTCTGTGGTGGCACCAGCCTGTCCAAGGCCTACGGGCTAATCGAACGCATGTCCGAGGACGCGGATCTGAAGGTGGTGCTGCCGGATGCGGGCCAAGTCCCCCGCGCCGAGGTCCGCCGCCGCCTTTCCGCGCTGAAGGCCCAGGTGGCCGAAACGCTGGCCGGGATCGGCCTGGTCGAGGACAAGGGCAAAGAACTGGCCTTCAACGAGAACCGGTACTTCTGCAGTGAGTGGAGCTATGCGCGGCACTATGCATCCGCCGCGGGGCTGCGCCCTCACCTGCAGATCGAATTGACGGCACGCACTCCGGTTTTGCCTCCACAGGTGCGCCGTATCACCACGCTGGCCGACCAACTCGCCGGCCGCTCCGATCAAGCCTTCGAGGTCCCGGTGGTCGCCGTAGCCGAAACGGTCGCGGAGAAAGTCCTGTCATTCCTGCGCCGCTACGCACAGCATCGCGCCGGGCTCATGCGCCAGGCCTGGGACACGGCCCTGGTCCGGCATCTCTACGACGTGCATTGCATCCGCCAACGCCAGCCTGAGATGCTGAGCGCAGCGCAGCGGGCCTTTCCTGCGCTGGTCGCAGGTGACCAAAAGGAGTTCGGCACCCAGTTCCCGGACTTTGCCACGGCCCCTCGTCAGGTGCTGAGCGGCGCGCTGCGGCAGGCCCGTGCGGACGCGAAGATCCAGGCGGAGTTCACCGGCAACCTGCTGCCGCTGGTCTATGGGGGCGGCACACCGGCATTCGCGCAGGCTTTCGGCGACTTCGACGCGGTCGCCGAAGCGCTGCTGGAAGTGCTGCCGTAGCCCTGCCCACCGGACGCGTCAGGCCGCCAGCCGCATGGGTTCCAAGGGCTGGTCTTCGGCATCCCGCTCGCGCAATAGATCCGCTGCAATGTCCTCGGGTGTCGCTTCCTCCAGCGCGGCAAGGCATCTCAGCAGCGGTTCGGGGTTGACCTCGGACACCTGGGCCCAGGCGCGCAGCTTGTCCTCCATCCTCGCCATGCGCGAGATGCCGGCCATGCGCGTGCGCACCACGGGCACGATGCGGCCCTCGAGCTTGGTCTCCGCGGCGTCGGCAAGGATCCGTTGGATGGCCCCGCGATCCACGGATCCCCGATCCTCCTCTGCCACGGTCCAGCGCACGCGCACGCTGGCACCGGCGATGTCCTGCCGTGCAACCGCTTCGCGCAAGGCCTCGAGATCCGGGCGGCCCTCGAACACGATATCCATGGTCCGGCGCGCCGGAGTGGGCTCCAGGGTGCAGCAGGCCGAATCCGCGCCCACTTCCCACAGCAGAAATCCCTTCTCCCCCTCTTCTCCATAGTGAAAGCGGCCGATGGAACCCGCATAGGCGATCAATTGCGCACCCGCAAGCCCCTGCTGCGCCCAGGTCTGGTGCCGATGGATATGGCCGAGCATGAAAGCCTGGGCCTCGGCGGCAAACAACGCCCCGGTCGTGAACTCATGATCGAAACCAGCCATTGGCACGCCGTGCTCGCTCACGCAACCGAACACCGTGCCGTGGGACACGCCGATGGTGGGCAGTCCTCGGCTGCGCGCGATCCGGTGTGACGGCGCAAAGCCGCAGAGCAGCCGGGCGAGTTGCTCTCCCACAGCCTGCGCCGCGTGCGTCGCCCCGGCGGTAGCCGCCACGGTCGCCTTGTTGACAGTGGGTAGACAGGAGAACAGCGCTACCGCGCGATCCGGTAAAGCGCCGAAATGCCATTGCGGGGAAGCGATCCAGTCGCCCTCACGGGTCAGGGCCACCTGCTGGATCCGGTCGGCCACGTGAATCGGGTGGCGCCCACCGACCGAGCGGAAGATGTCCAAGGTACCCGGGGGCTCGTGCGAGTAGGTACCCTGCAACAGCAGCACCGGGCAATGATCGGCCAAGCGCCGCACCCGCTCCACCAGCCGCGCTGCGGCGGGCGAATGCAGGTCCAGCGCGTGATCGGTCGCGTCCCCGGACATCACGGCGGCCTGCGCCCCCTGCGCCACGGCCCGCTCGATGGCAGCGCCGAAGCAGCGCTCGGCCTCGGCGAGTGTCCTTGTTCCATAGTGCAGGTCGGAAAAGTGTGCGATGCGCATGGTCTTCTCCTTCAGGCACCCAGGCCCAGTTCGGCGTCGATCTTGTCGAGGTAGCCTTCCGGGTCTTGGGCGTACCTGTCGAGCTCGTCCCACGCACGACCGCGGCCGTGGGGGTTGATCCGCCAGCCATGGCCCCAGCGCAAGGCCGCGTATGCGGAGTAGCGCTCCGTATCACCGCCCATGGCCCGGACGCGCGCCAGCAGTTGCGCGAGCGTAGGTCGCGCCTGCTCCAGACGCGGATGGCCGGCACCGGCGG
>NZ_QAIM01000183.1:0-3505 GCF_003061035.1 Acidovorax sp. HMWF018 | reverse complement strand
CGACGAGTCCGCCCCCCGCGCCCCCACGGCCTCGCGGCTGCTCAAGGAGCAGGGCATCCTTACCGAGGCCGAGAATCAGTTTGCGCAATTCGGCTTTGAGGGCGCATCGCTGGAGAGCATTGCCGCCGCCATCGGCATCAGCCGCCACAACCTGCTGTATTACTTCCCGAGCAAGGAGGCGCTGTACCAGCGGGTGCTGGACGATGTGCTCACCCAGTGGCTGGCGGGCATGGAAGACCTGTCGCACAGCGATGACCCCCAGCAGGCGCTTCGGCGCTACATCCGCGCCAAGCTGCACTATTCGCGCACCCGCCCCCAGGGCGCTAAGGTGTTCACCAAAGAGGTGATTGCAGGTGCACCACGGTATGGCACGGCCATCACCGAACGCGTGGCGCCGCTGCTCAAGACCGAGGTGCGCACCTTCGAGCGCTGGGCGCGCGAGGGCCGCATTGCCAAGGTCAACTTCACGCACCTGATGTTCATCATCTGGTCGGTCACCCAGGCGTATGCGGAGCAGGAAGCCCAGTTCGCCCTGCTGCTGGGCAAGCCCTCCCTGACCGAGCGCGACTACGAAAAGGCCGAGGAACTGATCGTGCGCATGGTGCTGAGCGCGCTGGCGCCCGATGCGGTGGTCTAAGCCAGCAAGGCGCACCAAACGCTATATAAAAGATAGCTGCCAGCACAATCAACATATGCGCTTGAGGCCAATTTCTTCACTTATTGGTGTCAAGCACCCAATGTTTTCAGCCGCCGGTACAGCGATCGCTCGCTGATGCCCAGCCGCCGCGCCAGGGCTAAACGGCTGCCCTGGTGGGCAGCCACCGCCTGGCGCAGGGCCTCGTCGTCGGGCAAGGGGCGGCGGCGTGGCAGCCCCGCTAACGCAACCGATACAGGCAGCACCCCTGCGCCCTGAGCCACCGCACCCGCGAGCGGGGGCAGACCACAGGCAAGCGCTTGCTGCACATGCTCCGCGCCGATGCTGTCGCCATCGCACAGCAAGGCGGTGCGCTCCAGCAGGTTGCGCAATTCCCGCACATTGCCGGGGTACGGCTGCGCCTCCAGCAAGGCCAGCGCAGCGCCAGACAACTGCAGCGCACGGGGCGGGGGCGCCACGCGCTCCAGCAGCGCGCGTGCCAGCAAAGCGGTGTCCCCCTGGCGTTCGCGCAGCGGTGGCAGGTGGATGGGGAAGGTGCTCAGGCGGTAATACAGGTCTTCGCGAAAGTGCCCTGCGGCCACCATGTGCCGCAGGTTGCGGTGCGTGGCAGACACCACGCGCAGGTCGGCATGCCGCAGCTCGGTGCTGCCCACGCGGCGGTAGGTGCCGGTCTCCAGCAGGCGCAGCAGCTTGACCTGCAGCGGCAGCGGGATGTCGCCCACTTCGTCCAGAAACAGCGTGCCACCGTCTGCCGCTTCCACCAGCCCCGGCCGGGCCTGGGCCGCGCCGGTGAACGCCCCTTTCTCATGCCCGAACAGCTCGGACTCGAACAGCGCCTCGGGCATGCTGGAGCAGTCCACGGGCACCAGCGCACGCCGCGCGCGCAGGCTGCCCTGGTGCACGGCATGGGCCACCAGCTCCTTACCCGTGCCCGACTCGCCCAGCAGCAACACCGCAGCCCGCGAAGGCGCCACCCGCGCCACCAGCCCTAGCATCTTCTGGAACGCGGGCGAACGCCCAATGAGCCCCTGCGCGGACGGCACCGGCTGCGCCGCCACCGGCAAAGGCACCATCTTTTCCACAAAAAATCCCGTTTTGCCCTCCGCGCCGCCAGCCGTACCGAACAGGCGGCGATAGGCGCCATTGGCCGCCAGGATGCGATAGCGGTCGTACACCAGGATGTGCGGATCTGGCAGGCCTTCCAGAAAGGACACCAGTTCTGCGGGTGGTGCGGGGAGGTGGGGCATGGAAAAACCTTCGTACATGCAAGGGCCCTGACGGTGCACCGGTTTCGGCAGCGGGCCTTTGATCTATGCCATGCGGACTGCAATGGATGGCAGTTGGCAGCCGGCTTGGCAGACAGGGTGGCAGTGAATCCGGCCGCTGCCGGGCCTGCGGCGCACCTGCCAACCCGACACCGCGCGCGCAATCCATTGAATTCACGGGCTTTTCATGCAGCACGCGCCATGGCACGCAGGTCTTGCGGGCGATGGCACGCGGTTTGCGGTAAGCCATAGCCGTCCGCAGCGATGCGGGCGGTGGCTGTCACCCCGGCGAGAACCTTTTCTGTACCACAGCCCGTCCCGTCCTCCTTCTCAGAAAGCCCCCATGGCCCTCCACCCCGCTACAACGAATGGCTCCCTTCCAGGCACAGAGGGCGATCCCGCTGCAGAGCGTCGGCAGCTGGTGCTGCTGACGGCGGCCACAGGCTGCGTGGCGGCGGCAGGGGTCGCCGTGCCCCTGGTGTCCAGCCTGGCCCCCAGCGAGCGCGCGCGGGCCATGGGCGCCGGCGTGGAGGTAGACATCAGCGACCTGCCGCCCGGCGGCGTAAAGACGGTGGAATGGCGCGGCAAGCCCGTGTGGATCATGCGGCGTACGCCCGAGATGCTGGCCGCCCTGCCCCAGCAAGACGCCGCACTGGCCGATCCCGCCTCGCGCAAGGACCAGCAACCCGAGTACGCCCGCAACCCGCAACGCTCCATCCGACCCGAGGTGTTTGTCACAGTGGGCATATGCACCCACCTTGGCTGCTCCCCCACCGCCGTGCCCGCAGGCACCACCAACCCCAGCGTGGGCGACCAGTGGCAGGGCGGCTTCTTTTGTCCATGCCACGGCTCCACCTTCGACCTGGCGGGCCGCGTCTTCAAGAACAAGCCCGCGCCCACCAACCTGGAGGTACCGCCGCACCGCTACGTGTCCGGCACCCGGCTGCTCATCGGGGACGACGCAGCCTAAGCGATAGGCGGCGGCCTGGGGCGGCACATTCCCGGTTCAGCTTCGCGTCACACCTGCTTCTGTTGCCACAGCACATCCAGCACATGCTGGGTGGCGCGCTCCACCGGGCCCGTGCGGTGGGCGATGCCCAGGGGCCGCCACAGCCGGGGCTGCACCGGCAGCATGCGAATGCGCGGGTCCAGCGGCGTGGCGGTGGATGCCTCGTTTGGCAGCAGCGTGGCCCCGTAGCCGGCGGCCACCAGGCTCTTGATGGCATCGTTGTAGTTGAGTTGGATGCGCGCCTTGGGCAGCTCGCCCGCCAAGGCCAGCCAATCGTTCGTCAGGCGTGACAGGCTGGTGCCGTCATCGTTCAGGATCAACGGCTGACCCGCCAGCCACTGGGGCGTGACCCTGCGGGGCGCCGCCCAGGCCGAGGGGACGAACGCCATCACGGGGTCGCGCCGCCACGGCATCACCGTCACCCCGCGCACCGAGGCCATGGGCAAGGCCACCAGGCCCACATCCAATGCCCCCAGCGCCAACCGCGACACAGTCTCCTGCGACGTGAGCACCAGCACCTGCACATCGATGCCGGGGTGGTACTGGCCCAGCACTTCCAGCGCCTGGGGCAGCAGG
>NZ_QAIM01000017.1:0-7859 GCF_003061035.1 Acidovorax sp. HMWF018 | reverse complement strand
GGTGACCAGCCGCTACGACGGCACGGCCCTGATCGCCGCCGCCCACCTGGGGCACGACGGCGTGGTGCGTCAGTTGATCGCCGCCGGGGCGCCGCTGGACCATGTGAACAACCTGCACTGGACGGCGCTCATCGAGTCCATCGTGCTGGGCAACGGCGGTCCGCGCCACCAGGCGACACTGCAAGCCTTGCTACAGGCGGGGGCCAGCCAGGCACTGACCGACCGGCAGGGCAACACGCCCCAGCAGCTGGCGCGCCAGCGGGGCTTTGGAGAGATGGTGCGGATGCTGGAGGCTGCCGCAGCACGGCGCTGATGCCGCCAGTGCAGGACGCGCATTTACTATCAAATTGATAGCTATTGGCGCATGATTGACTAGCGCATCCGGCGCTTTTTACTCAAAGTCCTGGGTTCCCGTCACCAGGCGGGCCTTCACGGTCTTGCCCTTCACCCGGCCCTGGTTCAGGCGCTGGGCAGCTTGGGCGCCGATGGCACGGTCCACCGCCACATAGGTGGAGAAGTCGTTCACGTTGATCTTGCCGATCTGCTCTCGGGTGTAGCCCATCTCGCCGGTCAGCGCGCCCAGCACGTCGCCCGCACGGATCTTCTCCTTGCGGCCACCGATGATCTGGATGGTGACCATGGGCGGCACCAGCGGGCCGTTGCCGGTCGGTGTCAGGTCGGCCACAGGGAACCAGCGCGACTCTCGGCCCTGCAATTGTTCGATCTTGCCCACGCTGCCCATCTCGTCCAGGCTGGCCAGGTTCAGCGCCAGCCCTTCGGCATCGCCCCGGCCCGTGCGGCCGATGCGGTGGATGTGCACCTCGGGGTCGGGCGTCACGTCCACGTTGATCACGGCGGCCAGGTTGGCAATGTCCAGCCCGCGCGCGGCCACGTCGGTGGCCACCAGCACCGAGCAGCTCTTGTTGGCAAACTGCACCAGCACCTGGTCGCGCTCGCGCTGCTCCAGCTCGCCAAACAGCGCCAGCGCGCTGAAGCCCTGGGCCTGCAGCACGGCCACCAGGTCGCGGCACTGCTGCTTGGTGTTGCAGAACGCGATGGACGAATCGGGCCGGAAGTGGTTGAGCAGCAGCGACACGGCATGCAGGCGCTCGCTGTTCTTCACCTCGTACCAGCGCTGCTCGATCTTGCCCTCGGCATGCTGCGCCTGCACGGTGATCTGCTCGGGCGACTTCATGAACTGGGCGCTCAGCTTGGCAATGCCCTCGGGGTAGGTGGCCGAGAACAGCAGGGTCTGGCGCTCTTTGGGACACTGCTTGGCCACCACGACGATGTCGTCGAAAAAGCCCATGTCGAGCATGCGGTCAGCCTCGTCGAGCACCAGGGTGTTGAGCGCCTCCAGCGTCAGGTGCTGGCGCTCCAGGTGGTCCATCACCCGGCCAGGCGTGCCCACCACGATGTGCGCGCCATGCTCCAGGCTCAGCATCTGGCCGCGCAGCGGCACCCCGCCGCACAGGGTCACGACCTTGATGTTCTCTTCGGCGCGCGCTAGGCGGCGGATTTCAGTGGTCACCTGGTCGGCCAGCTCGCGCGTGGGGCACAGCACCAGGGCCTGTACCGCAAAGCGGCGGGGGTTGAGGTTGGCCAGCAGCGCCAGCGCAAACGCGGCGGTCTTGCCGCTGCCGGTGCTGGCCTGGGCGATCAGGTCCTTGCCCAGCAAGGCGGGGGGCAGGCTGGCCGCCTGAATGGGCGTCATCGTGGTGTAGCCCAGCTGCTGCAGGTTGGCCAGCATGGCGGGGCTCAGGGCCAGCGCGCTGAAATCAGTGCGGGCTTGGTTTTCTTTGGAGGTCATGGGCCGATTATCCGGTGCGGGGTATCCGGGCAACTACCTTACGCCCCCGTCAGGTGTATCGGCTATAACAAACAGATACGTACCGAGCGGTCCATGCCAGACTCATCCAACGCAGCCAACACGCCAGGTCAAGGGGGTTCCAGCGACTCGCTGCTGCGCCTGATCGCCGACTCGGTCCCGGCACTGATGGCTTACTACGACCTGCCAGGCCTGCGCTGCCAGTTCGCCAACCAGGGCTACGCCGCCTACAACGGCCACAGCACCGAATCCATCTTGGGACTGACCGTGCAGGAGGCGATTGGCGACAAGGCCTGGCAGGCCATCCAGCCGTACGTGGAGCGCTGCTCGCACGGTGAGCGCGTGAAATACACGCGCGAGCAAACCCTGCCCAACGGCGAGGTGCGGATGATCGAGGTCAACCTGATCCCGCATTTTGGCAACGCGGGGCTGCAGCTCGGCTCCTTTGTGCTGATCACCGACATCACCGAGCGTTGGCGCGCCGAGCGTGAGGTACGCCAGAGCGAAGAACGCATGCGCAAGTTCACCGAGGCCACGGACGAGGCCATCGTGTTCCATCGCGACGGCATCATCACCGACGGCAACGAGGCACTGTACCGCTTGACGGGATTTGCACTGCACGAAGTGCTGGGCCTGTCGATCTTCAACTTCATCAGCCCCGAGTGGCGCGCCACCGCGCTGGAATACACCCGCAGCGGACGGGAGGATCCGTACGAAGTCACCATCCGCCATAAGGATGGGCATTCCATCCCCGTCGAGGTCGTCGGCAAGACCATGCCCCTGCACCATGCCGACTACCGCATCGTGGTGGTGCGCGACATCACAGCCCGCAAACAGGCGCAGGAGCGCGAAGCCTTCATCGCACTGCACGACCCCCTCACGCAATTGCCCAACCGGCACTTCCTGATGGAGCAGCTGTCGCAGGTGCTGTCGCTGGCCCGCCGGCGGCATGGCCGTGTGGCGGTGCTGTTTATGAACCTCGACCATTTCAAGACCGTGAACGACTCGCTCGGCCACCATGCGGGCGACCAGCTGCTGTGCAACGTCGCCGAGCGACTGCGCCAGGGTGTGCGCGACGCCGACGTGGTCGCGCGCATCGGCGGCGACGAGTTTGTGGTGGTGCTGACCGACGTGCAGACGCCCGATGACGCGGCCATGGTGGCCGACAAGCTGCTGGAGTCCATGCACGGCGTTTTCACGGTCGATCAGCTGCCGCTCACCATCTCCCCGTCCATCGGCATCAGCCTGTACCCGGACCACGGTGGCAGCGCCGACATGCTGCTGCGCTGCGCCGATGCGGCCATGCAGCATGCCAAGGACAGCGGGCGCGGCAACCGCCAGTTCTACGCCACCAGCATGGAGGCCAGTGCCCTCGATGTGCTGCACCAGGAGCGCCTGCTGCGCGACGCCATTGCACGCAACGACTTCGTGCTGCATTACCAGCCGCAAATTTGCCTGGCCGACGGTTCGCTGCAAGGCCTGGAAGCGCTGGTGCGATGGCGCCACCCCGAGCGTGGGCTGGTGGGGCCCGATGAGTTCATCACGTTCTCGGAGTCACGGGGCCTCATCACGCCCATCGGCCGCTGGGTGATGCGCGAAGCCTGCCGCCAGCTCAAAGCCTGGCAGGACCAGGGCCTGGCCAAGGTGCCCGTGGCAGTCAACCTCTCGGCCCTCGAATTCCGCCAGCGCGATGTGGCCGCTGAAATCGCGGCCGTCCTCAAGGAAACAGGGCTGGCACCGCAATACCTGGAGATCGAACTGACCGAGTCCGTGCTCATGCACCAGACTGGCCGGACCCTGAACACCCTGCACGCCGTCAAGGCGTTGGGCGTCGGCATCTCCATCGATGACTTCGGCACCGGGTACTCCTCCCTGGCATATCTGAAGCGCTACCCCATCGACAAGCTCAAGATCGACCGGTCATTTGTCACCGACACCCCCGGCAGTGCCGACGACGTCGCCATCGTCACCGCCATCATCCAGATGGCCCGCAGCCTGCAGCTCAAGACGGTGGCGGAAGGGGTGGAGACACAAGGGCAGATCGCATTGCTCAAGGAACTGGGGTGCGATGTGATCCAGGGGTTTGTGGTGTCGGTACCGATGGATGAGACGATTGCGCGGGAATGGCTGGAGAGTAACGGTAGTGGGTAAAACCGTTTCCGACGGATGGACCGCCAGCCCCCCCAGTTCTCGGTGAAATGGCTTAGCGGCAGCCAACGGCTGGGCCCGCTCTGCGGCGCTTGCACGCTCTCATTTCCTGCTCGCACATCGAATCGCGTCGATCTCACAAGTCACTGAGGCCGAGAGCGAACGCTTGCAGGAAAGCCGGCCCCCTACAGTACGACACTTGGATAGCGCTCACCCAAGTGGGCGCTATCACAAGCAGCCGTGCGTTCAGGCTTCCTTGTTTTCTTTGATGCTGAAGCCCATCTGGCTGGTAGCGCCCTTGCCGCCTTGGTTGGTCTGTTCGGAGTACTCCGTCTTGATCTTGGCAGCCTGGAACGCGTAGTTCACGACCACGGTGTCGCCAGAACTTGTACCGCTGACGGTCACGTTGGTAACCATCACGTCCGTCAGGGTGATCTTGCCGAATTCAATCTGCGTGCCACCGGCCTTGCACATCGAAATTTCTACCTGACCCAAATGCTTGCCCGTGGCGCAATGCTTGAGCACAGCGGGATAGCACTTGTCGATGTTGGCGACAACATTCAGGTTTTGAAAGTCAGCCTTACCGGCACCGGCACCACCACCAGAGGCCATAGAGTGCGGTTGGGTCACCCCCCAGGTAAACGACTCGACATCCGTCCAATCCTTGTGCGCTGCGTCTTTCGATTCACCGCTCGCACCTTCCACCTTCATAAAAATCGCAACTGTCATTCGGGTACCTCTCCTTGGTTCAAAAATGCGTTGCAGGCGCCGTTGCTTGAACGGCACACGCACGCTCTCAATTTCCGCAGAGGCAGCGTTGCGCCCCCACAGAATTCACGACTGAAGGAGAGGTACGAAGCTCACAGCCGGCATGCGAGACATGCGGAAACACTGTGCCATACGCCACCACTACGCTCACCTTGGAAACGTGTGTTTGTTTGTGCATATGGAGCTTCGCTTGCTTGAATTCCCCTCCCTCGCAAGCTTGTTGGCGGGCGGATGATACGGACGCCAAGCGCCCGGAGGGGTATCAAGTCACAGCAATTCAGCGGCTCTCAGCAACATTAGCAACAGTGTGTTTCGCAGCATCTGAAGTCGTGGTTTTGTGACGTTTTTTGCAATTTGTCCACGTTAGACTCGCCCGCC
The DNA here is from genome assembly GCF_003061035.1 of Acidovorax sp. HMWF018. Taxonomy (NCBI): domain Bacteria; kingdom Pseudomonadati; phylum Pseudomonadota; class Betaproteobacteria; order Burkholderiales; family Comamonadaceae; genus Acidovorax; species Acidovorax sp. HMWF018. The sequence goes on along the minus strand of NZ_QAIM01000017.1, from coordinate 2,737 downwards.
ACAAACGCACTACAAGTAACTTGGCGATGAGTGCTCTTCAGGAGGCGAACATGACTGCGAAGGGTTGTGCCAACGATTGACTCTAGTGGCTTGGCGAAGAAACAAAAATGCCAGAGCCTTCCCCGTCCATCGAAAACGATTGAGGGCGTTGAAAAAGTCTTCCATACGTCAGGGGCGCAGTAGTCCGACAAGTTGCAGCGGTCAAGCTGCGACAACGTAAATGGCATACACAGCGAGACAAGTCAGCACATTGCAAGAGCAGACAGCGTCAGCTCCGATTGCAGGAGCACTGAAGATCTACTGACCGCTTGGGAAAAGCCGATGAGGCGATGAATACACAGGGAGCCACGTGATGATTGAGACCGCAGGAGGTTCGGCAAACTGCCTCGCGCCGGGCGTCCATATCGGTGAATACCGGCTGTTGGACGTCATTGGAGAAGGTGGTTTTGGCATTGTGTATCGCGCCCGCGATGTGAGCCTTGACAGGATTGTTGCCATCAAGGAATACATGCCCGCCACGTTGGCGGGGCGTAAATCATCCAACGAAATCCACGTCCGTTCGCAGCATCGTGGGGCATTCGATGCCGGGCTGCGAAGCTTCATCAACGAAGCCCGACTGCTGGCCAAGTTCTCGCATCCAGCTCTGGTACATGTGTACCGATTTTTCGAACTGAACGGCACGGCCTACATGGTCATGCGCCATTACGAAGGGCAGACGTTCCGAGCATTTTTGAATGCCCAACAAGAACGCATGAATCAACGCATGCTGGCCGCGATCGTAGGTCCCATCCTCGATGTCGTCGAGATGCTGCATGCAGCCGATTGCTACCACCGCGATATCGCTCCCGATAACGTATTCCTGCAAAACTCAGGGATGCCTGTGCTGCTCGATTTTGGGGCCGCTCGGCGAATCATCGGTGACATGACGCAGGCCCTGACGATGGTGTTGAAGCCAGGCTTCGCTCCCATTGAACAGTACGTAGATGACGGCGCCATGCCGCAGGGAGCATGGACCGACATTTACCAAATTGGCGCGATGCTCTACCTAGCGATCACCGGGAAGCCACCAGCAACATCGGTCGCCAGAATGATCAACGATCCGGTGGCAGCTTTATCGCCCGCTGACTACCCAGGATACTCATCCCAGTTTCTGCGTGGAGTGGGTCACGCATTGGCGGTGAAACCTCAGGAGCGACCACAGACGATTGCTGCACTCAAGGATCTGCTCGGCATCACAACGTTCACCATGCCCATGCATGCGCCCTGGCACGATGTCTTACCAGGTGCTCAGGTGGTTACCTCTTCGCTCCCCCATCCAACGCTCGCAGCCTCGGACAACACGGGCCTGCATGAGTCGTTGAAACCCACTGGCGTAGTTACCGAGGCCAACGCATCATTGCCGTTAAACGATTCGGCAGAACCCGCTCAGCGCGAGCCCGTTACCGCGATGGCCACCCATGCGAACCAGACACTTCCGCAAGCAGCAGTCGTCGCCAGCGACATCGACATACTGAAGTTTGCCCCCCAGACATCGTCTGCTGCATCAACTAGCAACGCCACAGCAACACCCCAACTGCCCGCGAAGCCGGACGCTCGAGAACGCCAAAATGCGGAGATCAGCAGCGATCTGCGACACACGCGCACACGCGCTTTGACGCTGCGATGGACGATTGCGGCCCTCGCGCTGTTCGTAGCCACTGCGTTGGTTCTTTGGTTGACCAAGCACGACGTGGCCGCGCACCAGTCCGCAGAAGAGATAGCACTGAATCTGGAAGACCAACATTGGAAAGAAGCACAGGCTGCGGGCTCTGCAGCCATGCTGGACTCGTACCTGAGCGCCTACCCGAAGGGCAAGCATCGCAGCGAAGCGATGGCCCTCATCAATCGTCTGGAATTTCTAGACCCGGTTGTCAGTCCGCCGCCAGCTGCCTTAGCGTCAGCACCCACCCAGCCTGTCGTTGCCGCGACCTCTGCGCCCTCAGCGTCAGAGCCGCCTGCAACAACGGCCCCAAAGGCTGTGGCGGTGGCAGCGACGACACCACCGCCTGCGCCCAAAGGAGATCCTGCCGTTGCAGATTCGGTAGTAGCAGCCAAGACTCCGCCAAAGACAGCGGGAGAAGTAGGGCGTGTTGTTCTGCGCGTAAGCCCATGGGGCCGGATCTCGGTGAACGGCAACTCTTTGGGAACCACGCCACCACTGACTTCCATCGAGCTTCCTGAAGGCTTGCATCGCATTGACGTGAGCAATCCGGCCGCAGCGCCAGTCACCAAGACAGTCCAGGTCAAAAAAGGCGAGCCGGTGGTGATCAGTCACCAGTTCGAATAATTCACGTCCGCGAGCGCCTGCTGTCGATATGCCAATAAACGCTTTACTGCGATGGGGAGCTTGTTGCCTGTGCCTGGGTCTCAGCACTGCAATCGCCTCGGTGGATTGCAACGAACCAAGCAAACCTGAAGCGGGGAACTCGGTTTCTTCGGCTGGACGTCAATATCTGGGACAGGGCATATCGCTCTACGAGACGCGAAAGCTGGAGCTGGCAGAAAAAGCACTACAGGCTTCACTGTTTGCAGGTCTGACAGATGGGCACGAGCGATCTACTGCCCATAAATACCTTGCGTTCATTTATTGCACCAATCGGGAACGGGCCCGGTGCGACACCGCATTCAACGCAGCTTTCGACGCGCGCCCTTCGTTCACGCTCGAAGCGTACGAGCTGCAGAACACGCCGTGGCGGGA
>NZ_QAIM01000182.1:0-3070 GCF_003061035.1 Acidovorax sp. HMWF018 | reverse complement strand
TCCGCGAGCGGCTGCAACAGCAGCCGCCGTCCCAGGGTGGCGCAGCCAGCCCGGCGCGCTGAGCGCAGCGGCACCCCGGTTTCTCTCCTGCCTGTCTTGCCAGCGCACCCGCCGCCATGAACCTGTCGCGCCTTTTCATCCTGCGCCCCATCGCCACCGCGCTGCTGATGGTGGCGATCCTGATCGCGGGGCTGATGGCCTACCGGCTGCTGCCCACCTCGGCCCTGCCCGAGGTGGACTACCCCACCATCCAGGTCACCACGCTGTACCCGGGCGCGAGCCCGGACGTGATGACCTCCAACGTCACGGCCCCGCTGGAGCGGCAGTTCGGCCAGATGCCGGGACTGTCGCAAATGTCGTCCACCAGCTCGGGCGGGGCTTCGGTGATCACGCTGCGTTTTGCGCTCGACATGGCGCTGGATGTGGCCGAGCAGCAGGTGCAGGCGGCCATCAACGCGGGCAGCAACCTGCTGCCCGGCGACCTGCCCATGCCCCCGCTGTACAGCAAGGTCAACCCCGCCGATGCGCCCATCCTCACGCTGGCCATCACCTCGCCCTCGCTGCCTGTGATCCGCGTGAACGACCTGGTGGAAAACCGCCTGGCACCCAAGCTCTCGCAGGTGCAGGGCGTGGGCCTGGTGGCGATTGCGGGCGGGCGCCGCCCGGCCGTGCGCATCCAGGCCAACCCCACGGCACTGGCGCAGCTGGGCCTCACGCTGGAAGACGTGCGCACCTCCATTGCGGCCGCCAACGTCAAGCAGGCGAAGGGCGGCTTTGACGGCCCGGCCCGTGCATCCACCATCGATGCCAACGACCAGCTGCAGTCGGCGGCCGAATACCGCGACCTCATCATTGCCTTCAAGAATGGCGCCCCCGTGCGCCTGAAGGACGTCGCCGAAACGGTGGACGATGCCGAGAACACCCGCCTCGCCGCCTGGGCGGGCACGGCAGACACCGGGGCCAAACCCGGTGTGATCCTCAACATCCGCCGCCAGCCCGGCGCCAACGTGATCGACACGGTGGACCGCATCAAGGCCCTGCTGCCGCAGCTGCAAAGCACCTTGCCCGCGTCGCTGGATGTGCAGGTGCTGACCGACCGCACGGTGACGGTGCGCGCCTCGGTGCGCGACATGCAGGTGGAGCTGGGCCTGGCCGTGCTGCTGGTGGTGGCCGTGATCTTTGTCTTCCTGCGCAGCCCCTCGGCCACGCTGATCCCGAGCGTGGCCGTTCCGCTGTCGCTCATCGGCACCTGTGGGGTGATGTACCTCGCGGGGTTCTCCATCAACAACCTCACGCTGATGGCGCTGACCATCTCCACCGGCTTTGTGGTGGACGATGCCATCGTGATGATCGAGAACATTGCCCGCTATGTGGAAGAGGGCGAGGCACCCCTCGCGGCTGCGCTCAAGGGCTCGCAGCAGATCGGCTTCACCATCATCTCGCTCACCATCTCGCTGATCGCCGTGCTGATCCCGCTGCTGTTCATGGGCGATGTGGTGGGCCGGCTGTTCCACGAGTTCGCGATCACGCTGGCCGTGTCCATCCTGATCTCGGCCGTGGTGTCGCTCACGCTCACCCCCATGCTGTGCGCGCGCCTGCTGCGCCACACGCCCGAGGAGAGCCATGGCCGCCTGTACCGCGCCACGGGACATTTTTTTGATCGCACCATCGCAGGCTATGGCCGCATGCTGGGCTGGGTGCTGAACCACCGGGGCACCACCTGGCTGGTGTTTGCGGCCACCCTGGCGCTCACCGTGGTGCTGTATCTGTTCATCCCCAAGGGCTTCTTTCCGGTGCAGGACACTGGCACGCTGCAGGCCACCACCGAGGCGGACCAGTCGATCTCGTTTGCCGGCATGGCCGAGCGCCAGCAGGCCGTGGCCGAACGGCTGCTGCAAGACCCCGCCGTGCGCAGCGTCTCGTCGTTCATCGGCGTCGATGGCGCCAACACCACGCTCAACACCGGCCGTCTGTTGATCGACCTGCAGCCGCATGCACAGCGCGACAAGGCCGGTGTGGTGCAGCAGCGCCTGGCCGAGCGCGTGCAGAACCTGCCGGGCATCCGCCTGTTCATCCAGCCCGTGCAGGACCTGACCATTGAAGACCGGGTGGCGCGCACGCAGTACCAGTGGCTGCTGTCATCGCCCGACATGCAGCAGCTCACCACCAGCACCACCGAGCTGCTGCGCCGCCTGCGCGCCTTGCCCGAGCTGACGGATGTGGCCAGCGACCTGCAAGACCAGGGCCGCCAGGCCTATGTGCAGATCGACCGCGCCCAGGCCAGCCGGCTGGGTGTGACGGTGGCGGGCATCGATGCCGCGCTGTACAACGCCTTTGGCCAGCGGCTGATCTCGACCATCTTCACGCAGTCCAACCAGTACCGCGTGGTGCTGGAGGTGGCGCCACAGTTCAAGGTGGGGCCCGAGGCGTTGCAGAGCATCTATGTGCCGTCGAGCACTGGTGCGCCGGTGCCACTGTCATCGGTGGCGCGCATCGAGGAGCGCAACATGCCGCTGGTGGTCAACCACGTGGGCCAGTTGCCCGCCGCCACCATTTCGTTCAACACCGCGCCGGGGGTGTCGCTGGGCAACGCTGTGGCGGCCATCGAGCGCGAGAAGGCCGCCGTGCAGGCCGAGGGGCAGTTACCGCTGTCGGTGGAGACGAGCTTTCAGGGGGCGGCGCTGGCGTTCCAGGCGTCGCTGTCGAACACGCTGCTGCTCATTCTGGCGGCGGTGGTCACCATGTACATCGTGCTGGGCGTGCTGTATGAGAGCACGGTGCACCCGGTCACGATCTTGTCCACGCTGCCCTCCGCTGGGGTAGGGGCGTTGCTGGCGCTGATGGCGGCGCGGCTGGACCTGGACATCATCGCCATCATCGGCATCGTGCTGCTGATCGGCATCGTGAAGAAGAACGCGATCATGATGATCGACTTTGCGCTGGAGGCGCAGCGGGACGAAGGCCTGAGTGCGCGCGATGCGATCTACCAGGCGTGTCTGTTGCGGTTCCGGCCCATCTTGATGACGACGTTGGCGGCCTTGCTGGGGGCGTTGCCGATGATGTTGGGGAC
>NZ_QAIM01000181.1:0-8772 GCF_003061035.1 Acidovorax sp. HMWF018 | reverse complement strand
AATAGTGTCACGAGGTATCGGTAGCGCTCGATGCAGTTGGCCCAGTTCTGGAAGGTAACATTTCACTTTGATGGCGGCTGTGGAATTTTATCTCTCAGTCGAAAGCCGAGACGATCTAAAGACTCGCATTGGGCGTAGTTGAAGGCCAAATAAAACAAGGACTTACGTGGGCCTCCCAGGGTATTCCCGCGAGGCGCATGCACTGGCGCGCGATTTGCAATGAAGACTCGCCCCCGCCCATAAGCGTGCCGCGTTGTCTCTCCATCCCGATGCGGACAGGACAGCGTGGTGCTCACCACAAGTACCTGGAGACATTCGCCATGGAAACCTTCTACGAGGTCATGCGCCGCAAAGGCATTTCGCGCCGCAGCTTTCTCAAATACTGCTCGCTCACGGCCACTTCGCTGGGCTTGGCGCCGTCCTTCGTACCGCAGATCGCGCACGCCATGGAGAACAAGCCGCGCACACCGGTGCTTTGGTTGCATGGCCTGGAATGCACCTGCTGCACCGAGAGCTTCATCCGCAGCGCCCATCCGCTGGCCAAGGACGTTGTGCTGTCCATGATCTCGCTTGATTACGACGACACACTGATGGCCGCCGCAGGCCACCAGGCCGAGGCGATCCTCGAAGAGATCATGACCAAGTACAAGGGCCAGTACATCCTGGCCGTGGAAGGCAACCCGCCGCTCAACGAAGACGGCATGTTCTGCATCCAGTCCGGCAAGCCCTTCGTGGAGAAGCTCAAGCACGTCGCTAAGGACGCCAAGGCCATCATCGCCTGGGGCTCTTGCGCGTCCTGGGGTTGCGTGCAGGCGGCGAAGCCCAATCCGACGCAGGCCACGCCCATCCACAAGGTCATCACCGACAAGCCCATCATCAAGGTGCCGGGCTGCCCGCCCATTCCCGAGGTGATGACGGGCGTGATCACCTACATGCTCACCTTCGACCGCGTGCCCGAGCTCGACCGCCAGGGTCGCCCGAAGATGTTCTACAGCCAGCGCATCCATGACAAGTGCTACCGCCGCCCGCACTTCGATGCCGGCCAGTTCGTCGAGGCCTGGGACGACGATTCCGCGCGCAAGGGTTATTGCCTCTACAAGGTCGGTTGCAAGGGACCCACCACCTACAACGCCTGCTCCACTGTGCAGTGGAACGAGGGAACGAGCTTCCCGATCAAGGCCGGTCACGGCTGCATCGGCTGTTCGGAAGACGGCTTCTGGGACAAGGGCTCGTTCTACGACCGCCTGACCGACATCCATGCCTTCGGCATCGAGGCCAACGCCGACCAGATCGGTGGCACGGCGGCCGGTGTGGTTGGTGCGGCAGTGGCCGCGCATGCGGCGATTTCGGTGGCCAAGCGCGTGCGCGACAACAACAACGCCAGCAAGCCGGAAGACAAGCGCACACCCGCCGACCACTGACTGACCCCACGACGAGAACGAGGAAAAAAATGGGTGCTTACGAAACTCAAGGCTTCCGCATGGACAACACCGGTCGGCGCATCGTCGTCGACCCGGTGACGCGGATCGAAGGCCACATGCGCTGCGAGGTGAACCTCGACAGCAACAACGTGATCCGCAATGCGGTCTCCACCGGCACCATGTGGCGCGGTCTGGAGGTGATTTTGAAAGGCCGCGACCCGCGCGACGCCTGGGCGTTCGTCGAGCGCATCTGTGGTGTCTGCACCGGTTGCCACGCGCTCGCGTCGGTGCGCGCGGTGGAAGACGCGCTGGACATCCGCATTCCGCTGAACGCCCACCTCATCCGCGAGATGATGGCCAAGACGCTGCAGGTGCACGACCACGCGGTGCACTTCTACCACCTGCACGCACTCGACTGGGTGGACGTGATCTCGTGCCTGAAGGCGGACCCGAAGAAGACGAGCGACCTGCAGCACATGGTGTCGCCGTCGCATCCGATGTCGTCGCCCGGCTATTTCCGTGATGTGCAGAACCGTTTGAAGAAGTTCGTGGAGAGCGGCCAGCTCGGCCCGTTCGCCAATGGCTACTGGGGTTCAAAGGCGTATGTTTTGCCGCCCGAGGCGAACCTGATGGCGGTGACACACTACCTGGAGGCACTGGACCTGCAGAAGGAATGGGTGAAGGTGCACACCATCTTCGGCGGCAAGAACCCACACCCCAACTACCTGGTGGGCGGCGTGCCGTGCGCGATCAACATCGACGGCGACGGCGCTGCGGGGGCCCCGATCAACATGGAGCGGCTGAATTTCGTGCAGGCCCGCATCCAGGAAATGATCGACTTCAACAACAACGTCTACGTGCCAGACGTGCTGGCCATCGGCACCATCTACAAGCAGGCGGGCTGGCTGTACGGTGGCGGCCTGTCGGCCACCAACGTGGCCGATTACGGTACGTACGAGAAGGTGCCTTACGACCACAGCACGCACCAGTTGCCGGGCGGCGTGATTCTGGATGGCGACTGGAACAAGATTCACGAGATCGACCCGCGCGATCCCGAGCAGGTGCAGGAGTTCGTGACGCACAGTTGGTACAAGTACGGCGACGAGACCAAGGGTCTGCACCCATGGGACGGCGTGACCGAGGCAAACTACAACCCCGAGGGGCCGAACTTCAAGGGCACGCGCACGAAGATCGAGCAGCTCGACGAATCGGCCAAATACTCGTGGATCAAGTCGCCTCGCTGGCGCGGCCACGCGGTGGAAGTGGGCCCGCTGTCGCGCTACATCCTGGGTTATGCGCACGCCACGCAAGGCAACAAGTATTGCCAGCGCGTGAAGCAGCAGGTGGACGAGGCGGCGGCGGCCATCAATAGCGGCATTCCGAAGGCGCTGGGCCTGCCCGAGACCAGGTACACCGCCAAGCAGCTCCTGCCGACCACCATTGGCCGCACGCTGGCGCGCGCACTGGAAAGCCAGTACGCCGCTGAAATGATGATGGACGACTTCAAGCAGATGGTCGACAACATCAAGGGCGGCGACAGTAGCACCGCCAACATCGAGAAGTGGGACCCGAAGACCTGGCCGAAGGAGGCCAAGGGCGTGGGCACGGTGGCTGCACCGCGCGGCATGCTGGGCCACTGGATCCGCATCAAGGACGGCAAGATCGAAAACTACCAGTGCGTGGTGCCCACCACCTGGAACGGCTCGCCGCGCGATCACAAGGGGCAGATCGGTGCCTTCGAGGCCTCGTTGATGAATACGCCAATGGTCAACCCTGAGCAGCCGCTGGAAATTCTGCGCACGCTGCACAGTTTCGACCCCTGCCTGGCCTGCTCCACGCACGTGATGAGCGAAGACGGGCAAGAAATGAGCCGCGTCACGGTGCGGTGAACATCCACCCCAGAACAACGAGGAGACTCCCATGAACGCAAAAACAACGCGCGGCCTGATCGCCGCCGCACTGCTCGCCGGCCTGGCCAGCACCTCGCAGGCCCACACCGGCCATGGCACCAGCAGTCTTTATGAGGGCCTGGTGCATCCCTTCGGCGCAGACCATCTTCTGGCCATGGTGGCCGTGGGCGTGTGGTCGGTCTCGGCGCTGCCGGCTGGTAAAGCCTGGCAGGGCCCGGTTGTGTTCCTGCTCGTGCTCATCGCCAGCGCCACGCTGGGCATGCTCGGCTTCACCGTGCCCTACCTGGAGCACGGCGTGTCGCTCTCGGTGGTGATGTTCGGCGCAATGCTGCTGCTCGCGCGCCGCGCCACCGTGACGCCTGCCATTGGCCTCGGGCTGATCGCAGCGGCCGCTTCGCTGCATGGCCTGGCGCACGGTTCCGAAACGCCCGAGAGCGGCTTTGCCGGCTACGCGGCGGGCTTCCTGATCACCACGGCGCTGCTGCATGGGGGTGGCGTGGGCATGGGCATGGGTATCAAGCGCTGGCTGGCCGAGCGCAGCGGCGTGGTGCTCGGTGGGCTGGGCGCGCTGCTGAGCGCGGCGGGCCTGTATCTCTTCGGGCAGCTTGCGGCCTGAGTCCACTCATTCCAGGAGGTCATCACCATGTCCGCCACACACCAACACACGCCTCACCACGCCACGGGTGCCGAGCGCGATGCGCTGGAACTGCAGCAGGGCCAGACGATCCGCTCGGTCTATGTGTACGAAGTGCCGGTGCGCCTCTGGCACTGGATCAATGCGCTCGCCATCACGGTGCTGTGCGTCACCGGCTATTTCATCGGTGTGCCGCTGCCTACCATGCCGGGCGAGGCCAGCGCGAACTACCTCATGGGCTACATCCGCTTCGCGCACTTTGCGGCTGGCTACATCATGGCCGTGGGGCTGGTGGGGCGCGCCTACTGGGCGCTCGTGGGCAACCACCACGCCAAGGAACTGTTCTGGGTGCCGGTGTTCCAGAAGGCGTACTGGCTCGAGGTGTTCAACATGTTGCGCTGGTACCTGTTTCTCATCCCGAAGCCGAACCAGTACGTGGGCCACAACCCGCTGGCGCGCTTTGCCATGTTCTTCTTCTACCTGATGCTGTCGATCTTCATGGTCGTGACCGGCTTCGCGTTGTACGGCGAGGGCTCGCAGATGGGCTCGTGGCAGGAGCGGATGTTTGGATGGGTGATCCCGCTGTTTGGTCAGAGTCAGGACGTGCACACCTGGCACCGCATGGGCATGTGGGGCGTGGTGTTGTTCGTCATCCTGCACATCTACGCCGCCATCCGCGAAGACATCATGGGCCGGCAGAGCATTGTGAGCACGATGATTTCCGGCCACCGCACGTTCAAGGAATGACGTGAGCCGCGCAGCCCGCTCCAGGTTCAGGGCGGCACCGGTGCAACCACCGGTGGGAGTGCCGCTGCGCGTGCCCACGCACCCAGGCCGCTTGCTGGCGCGCACCTGCCTGTTGCCGCTCTCGCTGAACCAGAGCGAAGCCGCGCGGCTGCTCGGCATGTCGCGCCGCCGGCTCCACGAGCTGGTGCACGGCCAGCGTGCCATGTCGCCCGACACCGCCATCCGCTGCGCGCGCGTGTTCCGCGTCGACGCCGCGTTCTGGCTGACGCAGCAGGCCGCCTGGGACAGCTTCCACGCCTGGAAGCGGCTGCGTTCCGCCTCTTCCCCTTCCTCATCCTTCTGATCTCCCAGTGAGCCCAGCCATGCGCCCCACCTCGCCCCAAACGACCTGTCACCCCGGTGGTGACACGCTGCCCACTTCCATCTGCGTGCTCGGCATCGGCAACCTGCTGTGGGCCGACGAGGGCTTTGGCGTGCGCTGCGTGGAAGCGCTGCAGCAGCGCCACGCGTTCGCGCCGCATGTGTCGCTGGTGGACGGTGGCACGCAGGGCCTGTACCTGATCCAGCACGTGCAGGAAGCGGACGCGCTGCTGATCTTCGACGCCATCGACTACGGCCTGGCGCCCGGCACGCTGAAGCTGGTGCGCGACGACGCGGTGCCGCGCTTCATGGGCGCGAAGAAGATGAGCCTGCACCAGACCGGCTTCCAGGAAGTGCTGTCGCTCGCGCAGCTCACGGGCAAGTACCCGTCGCGCGTGCTGCTGATCGGTTGCCAGCCGCAGGAGCTGGAAGACTACGGCGGCAGCCTGCGCCCGGTGGTGAAGGCCGCGATGGAAGAAGCGCTGTTGCTCGGCGTGGCCGAGATCGCGCGCTGGGGCGGCCAGCCCGCGCCGCGCTTGGCGCCGTTGAGCAGCCGCGAGACCGTAACCATGGACGAGCTTGCGCTCGCGGCCTACGAAACGCAGCGCCCCGCGCCGGAAGCGGCCTGCCGCGAAGGCGATGATCGCTTCTTCCCCAAAGAGGCGGCCTGACATGTGCATCGGCATTCCCATGCAAGTGACCGCTGTCGAGCCGGGCCATGCGGTGTGCGAAGGGCGCGGTGAACGCCGCCGCGTCAACACCGCACTGGTGGGTGACGTGGCGCCGGGCGACTGGCTGCTGGTGTTTCTGAGTGACGCGCGCGAGTGCATCGACGCCGCTCGCGCCAGCGAAGTCAACGCCACGCTGGATCTGGTGCTGGGCGCCATGCAGGGCGATGTATTGAGTGGCGATGCCGGCTTCGAGCTGCCTTCGCGCATGAGCGCCGAACAACTCCGCCAGCTTGCTGGCCCTTGATTTTCTGGAGACCTTCATGACCATCGAAACCGCTTTCCGCCCGCTGGCCGTCACCCCGCCCAGCACCGACCCCGCCGCGCCGCTGGTGATGCGCCTGGTGCGCGACTTCGGCGCCGCGCTGGTGGACGAAACCAGCGTGGCCGACTGGGCCGCGCTGCCCGGCGACCGCGTGCTGCTGCTCGCAGGCGACGCGGTGCGCTTCCCCGAAGGGCAGGACGTGGCCGCCGTGCTGCCCGAGCTGATGAAGGTGTTCCCCCAGCGCTTCGAAGTGGCCGCCGTGCCGCGCGACAGCGAAGACGCGGTGGCGCGCCGCTACGGCTCGCAGCGCTGGCCTTCGCTCCTCTTCTTCCGCGGCGGCCAGTACGTGACCGCCATCGCCGGCATGCAGGACTGGGACGTGTACCTGCAGGGCGTGGACGCCGCGCTGCGCATGCCGCCCTCACGCCCGCCCACCATCGGCATTCCGGTGGTGAGCAAGACCGCTTCTTCCAGCGACGCCGGCGGTTGCCACTGAACGCCACGCCTTCCCGCACCTTGCAAGGACACACCCCATGAAAGAATTCCCCATTCCCCTCGTGGCCCTGGGCCCCGGCACGCACACCGAGGACGATTCGCTCGACTACATGCCCATGCCGAAAGACATGGACACCTACCGCCCGCCGATGCTGCCCGAGCCCGAGGAACTCGCGGGCCTGGACCAGGCGCGCAACGCGCTGCAGCAGGTGCTGGCGCTGCTCGAGCGCGGCGCCAATGGCGGCGCGCCGGGCATGGTGCCGCTGGGCCGGCTGGCCCCGCGCGACTTCCAGGTCATCAACCAGGTGATGGGCGAGGGCGAGGCCAGTGCCATCGTGCAGCTGAGCGCAGGCAATCTGGAAGTGCGCGTGCAGGAATCGGTATTCGCCGGCGTCTGGCGGCTCATGACCTGGCGGCGCGGCGAGGGCGCAGACGAACCCGTGCTGGTGCCGGTGGACGACGCGATCGAGGTCGGCCCGGTGCCTTCGCTGTTCGCCGCCATCGCCGCCGAGGATGTGTGGGCCGAACAGCCCGTGTGGCGCGGCGAGCTGCCGCCCAACGTGCAGAACGCGCCACTGCTGGTGGACGAGATCCGCGACCAGGTGGCGCAGTGGCGGCCCGGCCAGGTGCCGCACGTGGTCAACCTCACGCTGCTGCCGGTGTCGCCGGAAGACATCGGCTTTCTGGACCACCAGCTCGGCACCGGCCGCGTGCTGATGCTGTCGCGCGGTTACGGCAACTGCCGCATCTCCAACACGCGCTTGCCGAACTGCTGGCGCGTGGTGTACTACAACTCCATGGACAAGGTCATCCTCAACACGGTGGAGGTGGTGGACATGCCCGAGGTGGCGATGGCCGCACCCGAAGACCTGCGCGACTCGCACGACCGGCTGCGCGAGGTGATGGCCTGGCTGGAAGGGAGTTGAGCGTGGAACACTTCGAAGGCTTCGAGGGCTCCTACCTCGGCAACCGCGAGGTGCTGCGGCCGGACTCGCGCCTGGAATGCAAGATCTGCTGGTGGGTGTACGACCCCGCCACGGGCGACCCGCAATGGCAGATTCCCGCCGGCACGCCCTTCGCCGATCTGCCCTCGCACTGGCGCTGCCCGAACTGCGATTGCGAACCCGATCAGTTTCTGTTGCTTCTATGAACGCCGCCTTGCAAACCCGCGTGCAGACCCTGGTGGATTTCTACCGCCGGGTGCAGGTCGAGCGCATGCAGGGCATTCCCTTGCTGAACGCGGCGCTGTGCGTGGAAGCGGTGGGCTTCGAATGGGGCGCGGACGCCGAAGAGCCGGTGGCCGAGGGCGTGCTGATCACGCCGTGGTTCATGAGCCTGGTGCGCCTGCCCGCGCCACCGCTGCCGCACGGCAACCAGGTGGGCCGCAGCTTCGTGCGCAACTTCGGCAGCGAGCGTTTCGATTTCATCGGCGCGCACGACCCCGCCATCGGCTACCACGAGACCTGCGCGCTGTTCTCACCCATGGGCGAATTCACCACCCAGGCGCTGGCGCGCGAGACCGCGCAGGAAGCGCTGGCGTTGGCCCGACCCGCGCCGGTGGCCACGCCGGTGCCGGTTGAACCCGTGCCGGCGCGCCGGGCGTTCTTTCTCGGTCGGGGTGCGGGGGTGCGCGCATGAGCGCAGCGGCCATGCCCGGCCTGCAGCAGCTCGCGGGCGCGCTGCGCATCACCCCCGGTGCGCCGCCGCCACTCGGTTTGATGAGCACACGCCAGGACTGGGCCGCGCGCATGGGCCATGGCGTGCCGGCGGCGCGCCTGCCCGGCCTCATGGGCAGCCTGTTCAACCTCTGCAGCCAAGCGCACCGCCTGTGCAGCCAGCTCGCCATCGACGCCGCCGCGCCCGGCCTGTTGCCGCCACAGGAGCGCGTGGCCGAACAGTTGCGCCGCGAGACCGCGATGGAGCACGTGCGCCGCATCGGCCTGGACTGGCCGCGCCTGCTGGCCGATGGCGCCGCGCGCAGCGCACACGCCGCCAGCGCGCTGTCCGCGCTGCGCCACTGGCCTTCGCCCACGCAGGCCCTGCCCGAACCCTGGCCGCCGCTGCGCGAGTGGCTGCAACACACGCTGCTGCAGATGCCCGCCGCCGACTGGCTCGCGGCCTGGCAGGCCGGCGGCCCCGACTGGCTGCACTCCTGGAGCCGCCGCCACACTCACCACTGGATGCCCGCGCTGGTGGCCGGCGCGCGCAGCAG
>NZ_QAIM01000180.1:0-9429 GCF_003061035.1 Acidovorax sp. HMWF018 | reverse complement strand
CTTCATGCCCGCATCCACCCCTGCCACACGTGGGCGCTGGTGGCTGGGCGTGCTGGTGGGCGGGCCGGGCTGGGTGGTGCTGGGCGTGCTCAAGATGCTGGGCGGCGCGCTGCTGGCTTATCTAGCGCTCACGCACATGGTGCCTGCCGAGCGTGCGGTGGACCCGAACCAGATGTACCTGGCCGCGTATGAATACGTGTTCCCCCACTACGGCTGGGCGGTGGCGGCGACGGCGTTGTTTGTGGTGGTCTCGCAGCTCAAGATCAATGTGACCAACGCCTACGCAGGCTCGCTGGCGTGGTCGAACTTCTTTTCGCGCCTTACCCACAGCCACCCGGGGCGCGTGGTGTGGGTGGTGTTCAACACCCTCATCGCCTTCATGCTGATGGAGATGAACGTGTTCCGCGCCATGGGCGAGGTGCTGGGGCTGTACTCCAACATCGCCATCGCCTGGATCATGTCGGTGGTGGCCGACCTCGTCATCAACAAGCCGCTGGGCCTGTCGCCCAAGGGCATCGAGTTCAAGCGCGCGCACCTGTACGACATCAACCCGGTGGGCGTGGGCTCGATGGCGCTCGCGTCCATCCTGTCCATCAGCGCGCACCTGGGCCTGTTCGGACCGCTGCCGCAGGCGTTCTCGGCGGTGATTGCGATGGCGGTGGCCTTTGTCACCGCACCGCTCATTGCCTGGGCCACTGGAGGGCGCTACTACATTGCGCGCCAGCCCGATCCCACTGCGGTGACCGATGTGGTGGCGGTGCCCATGCACGGTCCGGTCAGCGGCAAACAAGGTGCTGACCTGGGCAGCTACGTGCGCTACACCGTGCAGCGCTGCGTGATCTGCGAGCGCGAGTACGAAGCCCCGGACATGGCCCAGTGCCCTGCTTACCGGGGGGCTATCTGCTCGCTGTGCTGCACGCTCGATGCGCGCTGCGGCGACCTGTGCAAACCCCACGCGAGCATGGCGGTGCAGTGGTCGGCCGCGCTGCGCTGGGTGCTGCCGCGCGCCATGTGGCGCTACCTGGACACGGGCCTGGGTCACTTCCTGCTGCTGATGCTGGTGATCGCGCCGCTGCTGGCCTCGGTGATGGGGCTGCTGTACCACCAGGAGCTCAACACCATCGCCCAGGCGGCCACTGACACCGAGGTGATGGCGGCACCCGAAGTGGCGCTGCGCTCGGGCCTGCTCAAGGCCTATCTTGCACTGCTGGTCATTTCGGGCATCGTGGCCTGGTGGCTGGTGCTGGCGCACAAAAGCCGCCAGGTGGCTCAGGAGGAATCCAACCGCCAGACCGGCCTTCTGGTGCGCGAGATCGAGCTACACCGCCAGACCGACGAGGCCCTGCAGACCGCGCGCAGCGTGGCCGAGCAGGCGCGCCAGGTGGCCGAAGAAGCCAAGCGTGCTGCCGACCAGGCCAACCACGCCAAGAGCCGCTACATCAGCGCCATCAGCCACGAGATCCGCACGCCGCTCAACTCCATCCTGGGCTACGCGCAGCTGATGGGCGAGGACGCGGGCGTGCCCCCGCACCGCAAGCAGGCGGTGCATGTGATCCGCCGGGGCGGTGAGCACCTGCTCTCGCTCATCGAGGGCACGCTCGATATTGCGCGCATCGAATCCGGCAAGCTCACGCTGGACGTGACGCCCATGCGTTTTGCCGATGGCCTGCACGAGATGGCCAGCCTGTTTGAACTGCAGGCCGCGGCCAAGGGCCTGGCCTTCCAGTTTGATGTGCTGGGCGTGATTCCGGAAGTGGTGCGTGCCGACGAAAAGCGCCTGCGCCAGATCCTCATCAACCTGCTGGGCAACGCCGTCAAGTTCACCGCGCACGGCACCGTCACGCTGCGTGTGCGCTACGCCCGCGAAATGGCGCGCATCGAGGTGCAGGACACCGGACCAGGCCTCACGTCCGAGGAGATCGAGCGCATCTTCGAGCCCTTTGCGCGCGGCGGCTCGGGCGGTGGCAACACCGCGGCCGCGCCGGGCGCAGGCCTGGGCCTGACCATTGCCAAGATGCTCACCGCGCTCATGGGCGGCGAGCTGACGGTGAGCAGCACCCCAGGCGTGGGCTCGGTGTTCCACGTCAAGCTGTTTCTGCCCGAGGTGCATGGGGATGCGCTGGGCAAGGCGGCGGCGCCCGTGGCTGTGCAAGCCCAGCGCGCGCGCAGAGGGTATGCCGGCGAGCGCCGCCGCATCCTGGTCGTGGACAACGAAGAGCCTGACCGCGAACTGCTGGTGCAACTGCTCGAACCCCTGGGCTTTGAGCTGCGCCAGGCGGCCAGCGGCCACGATGCGCTGGATCTGCTGGCCACCGGCTACCGGCCGCACGCCATCTTCATGGACCTGGCCATGCCGGGCATCGACGGGTGGGAGACTTTGCGGCGCGTGCGGCAGATGCGGTTGCCGAACGTGCATTGCGCCATTGTTTCCGCCAATGCGTTTGACAAGGCGCTGGACAACGACGTGGAGATCAGCCCCGAAGACTTCATCGTCAAGCCCGTGCGCCACAGCGAGCTGCTGGACTGGCTGGAGCGCCGTTTGGTCTTGCAGTGGCAATACGGCGAAGCCGATATGACCCCCGCCTTGCCTGCGGCAGCGGATGCGCCCCTCACGTACCCCGACACCACCGCCCTTGCCGCCTTGGCCCAGGCGGTGGCGCTGGGCTACTACCGTGGCATCCTCAACATGCTGGACGACATTGAACGCAGCCAGCCCGCGCACAGCGCTTTTGTGGGCACCATGCGGCAGCTGGCCAAGCAGTTCCAGTTCGATGCCATGGGCCAGATCCTGGAGCAGGCGCCATAGTGATGACCACCGCCAACCCATCTTCCTTGCACGCGTCTGCAGCGCCCGGTGCAGCGCTGGACCGCACCGACAGCGATGTGGTGCTGATCGTGGACGACGTGCCCGACAACCTGGCCGTGTTGCACGACGCGCTGGATGAATCGGGCTACACCGTGCTGGTCGCCACGCATGGCGAGGCGGCCTTGCAGCGTGCCGCGCAGGCCCTGCCCGACATTGTGCTGCTCGACGCCATGATGCCCGGCATGGACGGTTTTGAAGTCGCCCGGCGCCTGAAGGCATCGCCTGCCACGGCGCACATCCCCATCATCTTCATGACCGGCCTTACCGAGACCGAGCACCTGGTGGCCGCGCTGGAGGCGGGCGGCGTGGACTACGTCACCAAGCCCATCAAGCCGCGCGAGGTGATGGCGCGCATGGGGGTGCACCTGGGCTCTGCCCGCAAGGCCCGGCAGGACGCGCGCCAGGCCCGCGAGGCGCGCAACGCGCTCGATGCGTTTGGCTACGCCAGCATCACCGTGCGTGCGGTGGATGGCCGCATCGTGTGGCAGACCCCGCTGGCGCGCGAGCTGCTGCAAAGTTACTTTGGCGAAGTGGGCCCGGACGGCACGCCCACCGCCTTCGGCCAATGGGCGCCCGAGCCGGTGCAGGCCTGGCTGCGTCGCCATGTGCTGGCCGACAACGCGGCCGAGCTGCTGGCCGCTTCGCTGGCCGAGCCCCCGCGCCTTGCGGTGGAGCAGGGAGCCCGCAGGCTGACCTTCCGCCTGCACCAGCAGGCTGGCGACAGCGCCGGCGGCGGCGACTGGCTCATCGTGATGCGCGAGGTGTCGGATGCCAAGATCATCGAATCCATGAGCCTGTCCTTCAAGCTCACCGCGCGCGAGGCCGAGGTGCTGTACTGGGTGGTCAAGGGAAAGATCAACCGCGACATCGGCGACATCCTGGGCGCCAGCCCTGCCACCGTCAAAAAGCACCTGGAGCGTGTGTTTGCCAAGCTGGGGGTGGAAACACGCACCGCAGCAGCGGCCATGGCCATGAACCGCATCCGGCAGTTGCATCCCCAGTTTGAAGGGTGACCGTCGGGGCCAAAAAAACGCATTGACCTCGTCATGTTGCAGCGCAATAATCGCGCACCTTCATTTCCGGAGCCCCAGCGTGGAAAGTGCCAGTTGTTGCAGTGAACCCCAGCAAGCCGTGACGGCTGCTGCCTGCCAGGCCTCCTGACGCCCGCTCCCGGGCTGTGGATTGCCTTGTGCAAGCTCCGGCCCCGTCTCTCCCAGCCCCTGTTGTACCCCGTGCGCCCCCGTCAGCCATGGCGGTGTGGGTGGCTTTACCGTCTTGCCGCTTTGCTGCATCTGTGCCGTCTGCACGGGCCGCGCCCCTTTGGCTGGGGCATGGCCCGCCTGCTGTGACGGTGCCCCCTGGCGCCCATCTGCCTCTGCGTGCTCTGCCCTGCCTGCCAAGGACAACTGCCATGCGTTTTTTTGTTGTGGATCTGCCCAGCCTTTTTCAGCGTGCGGTGGCGCCTGGCGCTGAACGCGCCGAGCATGCTGCATCGCTGTCTTCAGGCGCACAGGGCCCTGCCCATGGGACCGCTGACAGCCTGCAAGCCGTGGTCGAACTTGACGGCACCACGTTGTGGCCCACGCACCGCATTCGCTGCTACCTGCATGGCCAGCCGCCTGCGCGGGCATTGCGCCGACGGGCGCGGCCGATTTAAGCCGGCCCACGCCTGTATTGCAACCACTACCCAGGAGGCCCCATGGACCCAGACCCGCGCAGGCGCTCCGAAGCGCCGCCCCACACCACATCCCCATTGAACTTTGCATACCAGGCCCAGGGCCCGGGGCGATGGCTCGCGTGACGGCGTGAGCCTCACGCCTCTGGCCGTTGCCGGCCAGAAGGAGTGACTCACCATGTTCCGTTTCATCCACATTTCTGCGCACACGGCACCACTGCCCGTGACGCGCAACGCCGTCAGCGCTTGCTGCTAGGGAGACCGCCATGAGCTTCCTGCACCACTTGTTCGACCGCTTTCTGCACACCCGCCATGTGACGCGCCACTTTGCGCGGCGGCTGATCCTGGACACGCTGACCCTGGGCCGTGCGCCCACCCCCGCCACCTCGCCCGACCTGCTCAGCCGCGAGCTGCAGCGCGCCGCCAGCGATGACCTGCTCCCACTGATAGAGCGCCTGCAGTCCGACCCTGCGGGTCTGAGTGACGCCCAGGCCGCCGCTGCCTTGGCCCAACACGGGCCCAACGAGGTGGAGCACGAAAAGCCGCTGCCCGCCTGGCTGCACCTGTGGCACTGCTACAAGAACCCGTTCAACGTGCTGCTCACGGTGCTGGCACTGATCTCGTACCTCACCGAGGACCACGAGGCCACCGTCGTGATTCTGGCCATGGTGGTGCTCTCCACGCTGCTGCGGTTTGTGCAGGAGGGCCGATCCAACCGCGCGGCCGAGCGCCTCAAGTCGCTGGTCAGCAACACCGCCACGGTGCTGCGCCGCAGCGGCGCGGAGGGCGCCGCAAGTGCAGCCACGCCGCGCGAACTGCCCATCCACCAGCTGGTGCCGGGCGACCATATCGTGCTGTCGGCGGGCGACATGATCCCGTCGGACTGCCGCGTGCTCACGGCCAAGGACCTGTTCGTGAGCCAGTCGGCCATGACGGGCGAATCGCTGCCGGTCGAAAAATTTGCCGAGCGCAGCCAGCCCGGCACGAGTGCGCTGGACGCCACCAACCTGCTGTTCATGGGCACCAACGTGGTCTCGGGCTCGGCCACGGCGCTGGTGG
The DNA here is from genome assembly GCF_003061035.1 of Acidovorax sp. HMWF018. Lineage (NCBI taxonomy): Bacteria > Pseudomonadati > Pseudomonadota > Betaproteobacteria > Burkholderiales > Comamonadaceae > Acidovorax > Acidovorax sp. HMWF018. The sequence goes on along the minus strand of NZ_QAIM01000180.1, from coordinate 3,829 downwards.
TGGCCACGGGCAACCATACCTACTTTGGCACGTTGGCCACCCGCGTCACGGCCACCGACCGCACGCCCACCGCGTTCCAGGCAGGCGTCAACAGCGTGAGCTGGCTGCTGATCCGCTTTGCGCTGGTCATGGTGCCCATCGTGCTGGTGGTCAACGGCTTTACCAAGGGCGACTGGCTGGAGGCGTTTCTGTTTGCGCTGTCGGTGGCCGTGGGCCTCACGCCCGAGATGCTGCCCATGATCGTGACCAGCACGTTGGCCAAGGGCGCCGTGCTGCTGTCGCGCAAGAAGGTGGTGGTCAAGCGGCTGGACGCGATCCAGAACTTTGGTGCCATGGATGTGCTGTGCACCGACAAGACCGGCACGCTCACGCAGGACAAGATCTTTCTGGAGCGCCACACCGACGTGTTTGGCCACAACAGTGACGAGGTGCTGGCCTTTGCCTACCTCAACAGCCACTACCAGAGCGGCCTGAAGAACCTGCTGGACCACGCCGTGCTGGAGCATGTGGAGCTGCAGACCGACCTGCGCCTGGCGCAGGACTACCGCAAGGTCGATGAGGTGCCGTTCGACTTCGTGCGCCGGCGCATGTCGGTCATCGTCAGCGAGCGCAACGACCACCACGAGCTGATCTGCAAGGGCGCGGTGGAGGAGATGCTGGACGTGTGCACCCAGGTGCGTGTGGTGGAAGACTCCGGCGCGCAAGACCTGCCGCTGGACGCCACCCTGCGCGCGCGGGTGCTGGAGGTGACGCGCGGTCTGAACAACGAGGGCCTGCGCGTGGTCGCCGTGGCCATGAAGGAGACGCCGCCCCACCAGACGGTGTACAGCGTGGCCGATGAATCGGGCCTCACGCTGATCGGCTACGTGGCGTTTCTGGACCCACCGAAGGAATCCACCGCCCCTGCGCTCAAGGCGCTGGCCGCGCACGGTGTGGCCGTGAAGGTGCTGACCGGCGATAACGAGCTGGTGACGCTCAAGGTCTGCCGCGAGGTGGGCCTGGCGGTGCAGGGCGTGTTGCTGGGCAAGGACGTGGACGCCATGGACGACGCCACCCTGGCGCGCGCGGCCGACACCCACAACGTGTTTGCCAAGCTCTCGCCACTGCACAAGGAGCGGCTGGTGCGCGCGCTGCGCGCGGGCGGCCATGTGGTGGGCTTCATGGGCGACGGCATCAACGACGCCCCGGCGCTGCGTGCGGCCGACATCGGCATCAGCGTGGACAGTGCGGTGGACATCGCCAAGGAGGCGGCCGACATCATCCTGCTGGAGAAAAGCCTGATGGTGCTGGAAGAGGGCGTGATGGAGGGCCGCAAGACCTTCAGCAACATGCTCAAGTACATCCGCATGACGGCCAGCTCCAACTTCGGCAACGTGTTCTCGGTGCTGGTGGCCAGTGCGTTCCTGCCATTTTTGCCGATGCTGCCGCTGCACCTCTTGGTGCAGAACCTGCTGTATGACCTGTCGCAGATCGCCATCCCGTTCGACAACGTGGACGAGGAGCTCATCCGCAACCCGCTGAAGTGGAACCCGGGCGACATCGGCCGCTTCATGGTGTTCTTCGGGCCCATCAGTTCGGTGTTCGACATCACCACCTTCGCCGTCATGTGGCACGTGTTTGGTGCCAACAACGTCGGGGCGCAGACGCTGTTCCAGTCGGGCTGGTTCGTGGTGGGGCTGCTCACGCAGACGCTGATCGTGCACATGATCCGCACGCCCAAGCTGCCATTTGTGCAAAGCGTGGCGTCGGTGCCGCTGCTCACGGCCACGGTGCTCATCATGGCGGTGGGCATCTTCATCCCCATGGGGCCGCTGGCCGGGCACTTCAAGCTGCAGGCGCTGCCGCTGGCTTACTTTCCGTGGCTGGTGGGCATTCTGGCGGGCTACGTGCTGCTGACGACCGTGATGAAGCGCTGGTACGTCCGGCGCTACGGCTGGCAGTGAGCGGACGCCAAGCGCGGGCCAGGGTCAGCGCGCCAGCGCCTGCTCCAGTTGCTGCTTGTTCATCCGGGAGCGACCCCGGATGTTCTCTCGCTTGGCGTCCTCGTACAGCTGCTCGCGCGTGCGGCCCTGCGGGCCGCGGTGTGAGTTTTTGCCGCCGCGCACAGGGGCCGGCGTGGCTTTCAGGGTCTTGGGGTTGGCCGTGCGGGCTTCGCCATGTTGCGCGCGCTCCTTGTTCACTGTGCGCGCGGCAATCTCTTCGGCGGTGCTTTCGCTCTCACCGCGTTCCAGCAGGCTGTCCTTGATGTGTTCGTACTGGCGCTCGCGTTTGGCGCTCCAGGCTGCACGTGGCATTGGGGGCTCCTTTCCGATCAACAGCTGGGTTTTTCAGCTTAGGCCTGTGACCGGGAAGCATCGTCAGTACTTCGTGACGGCGTTTGTAGGACGGGCCCGCTGGGCTGGCCGGAGGAGCGCCGCAGGCACTTCGGGCGCATATTTGAGAAAAAGTGGCTGCAAGCGCTAGTGTTTCATGCGCTGGCAGCTATCTTTTTTGTAGTGTTTCTACATCCCCAGCGACTTGAGCAGCGCATCCGTGTCGTCCTGGCCGGCTGGCGGTGGGGCGGGCACGGGCGGTGCTTCTTGCGACTGGGCCATCAGCGCGTCCGGGTCGGGAGCTTCCTGCGCTTCAAAGTCGTAGAGCTTGATGAACTCGGTGCGGTCGATGGCGAGTTCCAGGTAGAAGATGTTGTTGTTGCTGGTGTAGAAGGTCACGCGCCGGGCCTCGGGCTTGTCGAGGTTGGCGTCCACCGACAGCTGCACCTGCTTGTTCAGCACCAGCATCTTGGGCTGGTTTTGTGTGATGTGGGTCTGCAGCTCGCGGCGCACCTTGCCGGTGAAGTCGCCCACCACCTGGTTCATCAGCTCGCCCATCACGTTGCTGACCTCGTCGGAGGTGTACGAACTGACCAGGTCATCCTTGGACATGCCCATGTTCAGCAGGTAGTTGGCGTACAGCTCCATCGCCGCCTGGCCTGAGAAATTGATGATCACCAGCCCCGAGAAGCCGCCGTCAAACAGCACAAAGCAGCCAATGTCGGGTTTCAGGCAGGTCTTGCTGATGCGCTGCACCATGCCGGAGTAGTGGATCTGGCTGTGTGTAGCCACGCCCAGTACGCGGGTGACGGAGTTGCAAAGGCTGATCAAAAGGTCTTCGGTGCCGTAAACGGGGGATTTTTCGGGGGTGCTCATGGTGGGGGTAGCGGAAAACAACTTGGTGCACAGCATAGGCGATGATGCCGCCGTAAACCAGAGTGCAGGCCCTGCCGTGGTGCCGATCCCCCCGTGGTATCCCGGTCATTGACTTTCGACGGGGCTCGGATATCGTGCTTTTCATCCAAATAAGAGAGGGGGGCCCGATGGGCAATGTCTATTTCTATGGCCTGACCGATTTCCAGGCGATCGCCACCGGGGCGGCCGTGCTGGCCAGCGGCGGTGGTGGCAGTTACCAAGACGCCTGCGCCATCGTGCAGCAGCTGGCAGACCAAGGCTACACGGGCACGGTGCAGGTGCAGGACTACGACGGCGCCACCAATGCCTGTGTGCTGGCCATCATGGGTTCGCCCGACGCGGCCGACAACCTCACCCTCACGGCGGTGCAGAACTCCATCAGCAACACCGTGGCCGTGATGCAGGCGTACACCGGCATGCAGCCAGGCGCCTTCATCCCGGTGGAGATCGGGCCCATCAATTCGCTGGTGCCGTTGATTGGCGCGGCCATGTCGGGCGGCAGCATCTGGGTGGTGAACGGCGATGGCGCGGGCCGTGCCGTGCCTGAACTGCCCCAGACCACCTTCACCGCCCCTTCCGGGCCAGCGCCCAGTCCCGCCGTG
>NZ_QAIM01000179.1:0-20346 GCF_003061035.1 Acidovorax sp. HMWF018 | reverse complement strand
GGGACATCGAACTGCTTCGTCTGCTCTCTGCGGCAGGGATGATTGAAGCAGATCTTCCGGACGTAGGCGGATCGGGCTCGGCAACGGTTCGCCGGGTCACTGGCTTCGGTCGTGCATGGCTCGCAGCGGATGTGAGCAGTGCAGCGACGTCGGCTCCTTCCTCAGGCCCCCTGGCTTGAGTGCGCTGCTTCAAAGTGCCTCCTTGGCTTCTGGGTGCTGCGAATACATGACGAACTTGTAATCTCTTGGTGCGCAACTTGTCGGCATACGGTCAGCAGACTGTCACACGTGCAATGTAGAGCGTCCAACGGTTGGTGCGGTCTGCAGGGCACGTTGATTCCAACCAAGGAGATATCTGATGGCAGTTCGTACCGTACTCACCGCCCTTTCTTTCGTAGCCCTCGCAGCGCCCGCGATGGGGAGCAGCGTCATCCATTCTGCGCCGACCGAACTGGGCTACACCACCCATCCAGAACATGCTGAGCCTGGCAAGTCGCGCGAACAGGTCCTCGCCGAGATGGACCAGTCCAAGAAGGACGGCACGTGGCAGTACCACCGCTTCGGTGCACCAGTTCCAGTGAAAGGCAAGGCCGTGACCCGCGAAGAAGTACTGGCTGACCTGGAACGCTCCCAGAAGCACCCCAGCTGGGCTGCACGCCGCGTTGGTGCACCGGTCCCGGCCGTTCCCGCACCCTGATCCAGAGCTGCTTAAATTGCCCGTCAAATCCTCGTTATCGTGGTTTGACTGGCAACACTGAGTAGTGTCTCTGGAACTATGCCACCGTCTTGACCAGTACAAGGCCGATCTCGGTCTTTCCATTGACACTGGCTGCGGTCGTGCGGCCTCCGTGCATGCGAGCAATCGCCGAGGTGATTGCCAAACCCAGGCCATGGTTCTTCTGCCCGTGCTCCCGTGAAGCAGAGGCGCGAAAGAACCGATCAAATATTCGCCCCAGGATCTCAGGTGAGACCGTTTCACCTTGGTTCGCGACGACCAGGCTCACCTCGGTGTCTGACACGACGGCGATGTTCACCTCGACCTGTGTACCGGGTTTGGCGTACTGGGTGGCGTTGCCAATCAGGTTGGAGACGGCACGCCTGAGCAGCGGTTCATCAAAATGGCCTGTCCCATCTCCAGAAATCTTCAGGCGCAGATCAGCATCCGCCAAGGCTGCCTCGTGGTACTCGGCCACCCGCTCGACAACTGCTGCAAGACTGGGAACAAATGAGCGCCTGGCAGTCGCACCTCTGTCCGCCGTTGACAGAAACAGCATATCGTTGATGATGCCAGCGAGGCGGTGGAGCTCCTCAAGGTTGGAGGACAGCACTTCCTCCATATCAAAGTTCGCTGGGTGACGCAACGCAAGCTCATTGCTGGCAACGAGCGTTGCCAAAGGAGTGCGAAGCTCATGCGACACGTCTGCGTTGAATCCTTCGAGTTGGGTGTATGCCAGATCCAACCGGCCGAGCAGGCCGTTGAACTGCTCCACCAGAGGAACAAGTTCTGCGGGCTGGCCAGCGCCATCCAGGCGCGGACGCAAGTTGTCCGCAGACAGGGATCTGAGTTGGTGCGCGAGCCGTCGCACAGGGGCCAGACCGTAGCTAACGATGGACATGCCTCCAAGCGAAATGACGAAGGTTCCCACGACGGCGGCGATCGCCAACGTGATGGCCAGCCGGTTCAGGTGCTGGACATCGGAGGAGATGTTCATTGACAAGTCGACGTTGAAAGTCTGGCCTTTTCCGTCGGTGGGCTGGACGGCGAACATCCTCGACACCCTCCGAGAATTGTCCGGGGATGGTGCAGCTTTCGGGAACACCATGTCCCCATCCTGGGTGCGGACGAGCACGCGAAAATCTTCGTGCCCAATCAGGAAATCGCTCAACGGATGCTCCTGCGAGCTTTCCTTGGCGTGCTCGTCGATGTTGCTCAACAGGTGCCTGACAATCGCTTCTTTTTGAGCTAGGGTTTCGATCTGGCGCTGGTTGAGATTGTGGGCGGTGACCATGTAGACGACCAGGCAGACGACACCCAAACCTACAAAACTCTGGACAGCGAGCCATAGCGACAGGCGTGCGCGCAGCGAGTGCGCGCGTGGCAAGGAGTTCATTGTTCTCGCTCTTCCATCACATAGCCCATACCACGCACCGTGTGCAGCAAGCTCTTGTCAAAGGGCAAGTCCATCTTCGTGCGCAGACGCCGGATCGCCACCTCGACCACATTGGTGTCGCTGTCGAAGTTCATGTCCCAAACCTGTTCAGCAATCTCGGTGCGAGAAAGAACTTCGCCCTTGCGTCGCAGGAACAATGCGAGCAGCAAGAACTCCTTTGCCGTGAGTTCAAGCCTGTGACCTCCGCGCGTAGCCTTGCGGCGTATCAGGTCGAGCTCAAGGTCCGCGATGCCCAGCACGGTCGGCTCGCCGGCATCCTTGGCGCCGTGCGCCCGGCGAAGCAGCACCTGCACGCGGGCGGATAGCTCTGAGAAGGCAAAGGGTTTGACCAGGTAATCATCAGCACCGGTTTGCAAGCCGCGCACCCGATCCTCAACGCTGACCCGTGCGGTAAGCATCAGGACCGGGGTCTGCTTTGTCTTGCGAAACGCCGTCAAAAGCGTGAACCCGTCAATGCCTGGCAGCATGCCATCGAGGATCAGCAGATCGTACGCGCCCTCCAGTGCCATGTGCAGCCCATCGACACCGTTGTGAACGATGTCGACGTTGTGCCCCGCTTCGCCAAGCCCTTTCTTGAGGTACTCGGCAAGTTTGATCTCATCCTCAATGACCAAGATTTTCATTCGTTGATTCTCCTGGAGATCGGCCGCAGAGTCGATTACAAATTCGTAATCTGAGTGTTGGCAACTTGTCGCCCCTGCCTTTCTAGAGTTCGTTCAAGGTCGTCGCACGCCGCGAGGGCCACACCAACGGGTCAACACCATGAACAAGCAGGCAAAACTCATCCTCTCGCTGACCGCGGCGGCATTTCTGGTCCCCAGCGCGGCAATGGCTTCGTCCCTGTATCACGAAGCAGGTGGCGAAATCGGCGCAACTACGCATCCGAGCCACATCTCCGATGACCTGATGCGCGGCGAAGTGCAGCGGACTGTCGACGCTGCTCGCAAAGACGGGTCGTTGGCCATTCTGTCCCGAGGCGGTGTGGTGCCTGCAAAGCCCACTGGATCAGCAAAGACCCGAGAGCAAGTCCGAAACGAGTATCTCAGCATGACGCCGCAGGAGAAGGAGCGGCTTAACGAGCTGCATGGCAGGTGATCTGCCGCACACCAAGCGAACCGACATATCAGGTGCTCCCTGGCTGGCCTCCAGAGCGTCACGGTAGACCTGCTACGACAGCCAACTTTCACTTCAGTACATACGGATCCATTGTGGGTCGACTCACCGTACTGATCAATGCCCTCGACGTGAGATGAGCTTTAGACAGCGCGGCTTCGCGGAGCCTGGGCGATGGCCTGCCAGTTTGGGGCAGTTGCTCCTGCGACGCCCTTTTATGGCAACAGAGGGGTTGGTGTTGTGGATCAGCGCGTACGTGGCGCTGGCCTACAACGGTTCCTTTCTGAGGGCGAGTACGGCTGGCCGCAGTTGGGAGTCACCCGACACATGGGTGTTTGTCGGCGCACTGATGGTTTCATTGATTGCGCTGCACGGGCTGATCTTCAGCGTCGCTGTGGCCAGGTGGAGCATTCGCCCTCTGCTCACGGCATCTGTGCTGGTTGCAGCCTTTGCGACCTTCTACATGCAACGCTACGGCGTCTACTACGATCCCAGCATGCTGCGCAATGTGCTGCGGACGGACACTGCTGAAGCCAGCGAGTTGATCAGCTGGAGCTTGATCGCTCATGTCTCGCTGTACTCGGTGGTCCCCTTGTGGGCGATATGGCGAATTCGCCTCACTAAGACCTCTTTATGGCGCGCGACGCTGCGACGCCTCGTCTTTGCTGCCGTATGCGCGATGGCAGTGGTAGCCGCTGTGCTCCTCATCTTCCAGGACTTCTCGGCGTTGATGAGAAACCAGAAGGAGCTGCGCTATCTCATAACTCCCGCCAACGTGATCTACTCGACAGCTCGCGTCCTGTCGGCCGATGTCGAAAAGCCAAAGGTCAGGCAGCCCGTGGGCCTGGATGCTCGCATGGCAGTGCCAACCCTCCCCCAGAAGCCGAAGCTGCTTTTCATCGTCGTGGGAGAGACAGTGCGTGCTGGCAATTGGGGACTTAACGGCTATGAGCGGCAGACTTCTCCGAACCTTCAGACGCTGAACGTAGTCAACTTTGGCAACGTCACGGCCTGCGGCACAGATACGGAGACATCACTTCCGTGCATGTTCTCCGCGATCGGAAGGCGAGGCTATGATGAAGCCCGAATTCGCTCATCCGAGTCGCTACTACACGTTCTTTCACGGGCCGGAGTTTCTGTGCATTGGAAGGACAACCAGTCAGGATGCAAGGGCGTCTGCGATGGGCTCAATGAGATCCCTGTGGACCCAACTGCAGCTGCAGGAATGTGCTCTGATGGTAGATGCCATGACGAGGTGCTTCTCCACGGGCTAGAGTCAGTCGTCGAAGCCTCTGACACCACAACGGTAGTGGTCCTGCACATGCTCGGCAACCATGGGCCAGCCTATTTCAAGCGCTACCCAGCAGCTTTCAGACGCTTCGAACCCACCTGTGACACGGGCGAGCTGCGCAAGTGCGATCGCCAGAGCATCGTGAATGCCTATGACAATGCGGTGCTCTATACCGACCATGTCTTGGGCCAGGCCGTGGCCTTTCTCAAGCGCCAGGAGAGCCGTTTCGATACAGCGCTGCTCTATGTGTCCGACCACGGTGAGTCACTGGGCGAGAAAGGGCTGTTTCTTCACGGCTTGCCCAGGGCGATCGCACCTGACGAACAGACCAAGGTGCCCATGGTCTGGTGGCTGTCGGAAGGCTTCAAGAAGAGTCGCATGATGAACAGCGAGTGCTTGAAAGAGAAGTCGTCGACCGCCTTGTCGCATGACAATCTTTTTCACTCAGTGCTCGGACTGATGGACGTCTCGACCCAGGCCTATGAACAGGAGCTGGACATCTCCGCGGCCTGCAGGCGCATCGGCTGAGGGATCCAAGTGCGCCGGACATCGGCATCCCGCGTTAGAGGCGAGGTTGTCGATCCGAGCCGGTTCGTCGCTGGGTTCGAGTTTGGGCCAACCTTCGGTCACGCATGCGCTTGGCCAAGCGCTGGCTGTACTTGAGGCTCTTGTTGCGCTCCGGGTGGCGCTTCAACCATATGTGACGCAACCGCCAGAAGGTCAGCACCGTGGCGATCAAGCTGATCCATATCCAAATCAGCTTAGCCGCTAGTCCGTGACCCATGGGCTAAGCCTTTTTCAAATTGCTGTTGTCTGCATTGAAAGAGGCGCCGGCAGCGGTGCAATGACATGCGAGCGCCTCGTCGAGCCTTGAACTATTTGAGAGAGAAGCGAACGGAGGCGACGGGCTTGCCGCCTTTGGTGACCGCAGCAACGGCTTTCGTGCCCGCAGCCACCTTGAAGCTGCCCGAAGCTTCCAGCTTTCCATCGACCGGCAGCAGCTGAACATCCTGCTTCTCAGCGCCGCTCAACAACGTTACCTTGGCGGCCATTCCAGCAACGTCTGCCGGCTTGCCGTGGTCACGGACGTAGAGCTGCAGCTTGTCCGCGCCGGAAACGAGCTCGTAGTCAATATCCTTGGACTGGGCTACGACACCTCCATGTAGCGGCTTGGTGTCGTGGTTGTCCGCAGCGATTGCTGCGCCAGAGATGAAAACGGCGAGCGCGAGGATGAGCTGGGTTGCTTTCATTGAATTTCCTTTTCTGAACGAAACAAAAAATGGGCCCCGCAAACTGCGGGGCCCGAAGGCCCATTACTGGGCGGAGGGAACTGGGTGTACGGGTTCTGCAGTCACGTCCTCAGCCTGCTCGTCAGGCTTGTGGGCCAGGCGATAGAGGATGGGCAGGACCAAGAGCGTTAGCAGCGTCGAGGAAAGAATGCCGCCGATCACAACGGTGGCCAGTGGGCGCTGCACCTCAGCGCCGGTTCCCGTAGCGATGGCCATCGGGATGAAGCCCAGGGACGCGACGAGTGCAGTCATGAGCACGGGACGCAGACGCGTCAGCGCGCCTTCGCGGATCGCATCGTCCAGTCCAACGCCTTCCTCTCTCAAGGTGCGGATGTAGGAGATCATCACCAGGCCGTTGAGCACGGCAACCCCTGAGAGTGCGATGAAGCCGACAGCCGCTGAGATCGACATGGGTATGTCGCGAAGCCAGAGCGCCAGGATGCCCCCCGTCAGCGCGAAAGGAATGCCCGTGAACACCAACAGGCCGTCCTTGGCATTTCCGAACATTGCGAACAGCAGCACGAAGACCAGTAACAGCGAGACGGGCACCACAATTTGCAACCGCTTGGAGGCAGATTGCAGGTTCTCGAATGTGCCGCCCCAACTGGTCCAATAGCCCGTCGGGATCTTGATCTGCGCCAGGCCTTGTTCGGCTTCTGCAACGAAGGATCCCACATCGCGGCCGCGCACGTTGGCGCTCACCACAATGCGCCGCTTGCCGTTCTCGCGGCTGACCTGGTTAGGGCCGGGGGCGAGCTCAAAGGAAGCGACTTCGGCAAGTGGGATGAAGTTGGTCCGCGCTTCCGCAGTGCCCGCTGAGCGAGGCAGCGGGATGGGCAGTCGCTTCATGCCTTCCATGTCATTGCGGATCGCTTCGGGCAGGCGCACCAGGATGTCAAATCGCCGATCACCCTCGAACATCGTTCCGGCTTCACGTCCACCGATGGCTGTGGCCACCGTGTCCTGGATGTCGGCCACGTTCAGGCCATAGCGAGCCGCCTTCTGGCGGTCGATATTCACCGTGAGCATCGGCAGCCCGGTTGTCTGCTCGACCTTCACCTCCGATGCCCCTTGGATCTTCTGCAGCATCGAAGAGATCTCTTCTGCCGACTTGTTCAGGACGTCCATGTCGTCCCCGAAGATCTTGACCGCGACGTCGCTGCGCACACCAGAAATAAGCTCGTTGAAGCGCAATTGGATAGGCTGCGAGAACTCGTAGTTGTTGCCAGGGATCTTGCCAACCACTTCCTGGATGGAGGCAAGCAGCTCGTCGCGGGTCTTTCGCGGCTCGGGCCACTGGTCCATGGGCTTGAGCATGATGTACCCGTCCGAGATGTTCGGCGGCATGGGGTCCGAGGCAATTTCTGCAGTGCCGGTTCTGGCGAATACGCGGTCAATTTCGGGGAACTTGGCTTTCAGCGTCGCTTCGATCTGGCGTTGCATGGCGATGGACTGCGAAAGGCTGGTACCCGGAATGCGCAGTGCCTGGATGGAGTAATCGCCCTCATTGAGCTGAGGCACAAATTCGCTACCCATACGGGTAGCGATCAATCCGCAGAGCACTACGGCCACTGCGGCAATGGAGAGCACCACGGCCTTTGCGGACATGACGCGATCCAGCAGGGGCGCATAGATTCGCTTTGCATGACCGAGCAGGAAGTTCTCCTTCTCACCGACCCGATTGCCGATGAAAAGAGCGACTGCGGCGGGGATAAAAGTCACCGACAGGATCATTGCGCCTACGAGCGCCGCCACCACGGTAAACGCCATCGGGTGGAACATCTTCCCCTCGACGCCGGTAAGAGCGAAGATCGGCATATAAACGACCATGATGATGAGCTGACCAAACAGCAGGGCACGGCGAGACTCCTTGGACGCCAGAAACACTTCATGGAAGCGTTCGGCTCGGGTCAGCGGTCGACCGTGATGGGCTTGTGCATGCGCCAGGCGGCGAACGCAGTTCTCCACGATCACAACCGCCCCGTCAATGATGATGCCGAAGTCCAGCGCCCCAAGACTCATCAGGTTGGCACTGACCTTGTAGTTCACCATGCCGGTGAATGTGAAAAGCATCGACAGCGGAATCACCGTTGCGGTAATCACGGCCGCCCGGATGTTGCCCAGGAACAGGAAGAGAATCACGATCACCAGGATCGCGCCTTCCATGAGGTTCTTCTTTACCGTACTGATGGCCTTGTCCACCAGGACTGTGCGGTCGTAGACAGTGACCGCGTGCACGCCTTCTGGCAAGTTGCGGTTGATCTCCACCATCTTCTTGTCCACGGCTTGCGACACGGTACGGCTGTTCTCGCCGATGAGCATGAAGACCGTACCGAGCACGACCTCACGGCCGTTGTCCGTGGCAGCGCCAGTGCGCAGTTCCCGGCCGATCGATACGTCGGCGACATCCCGCACACGGACGGGCACACCGTTGGCGCTGCTCAGGATCACATTGCCGATGTCCTCCATCGACTTGACCTGGCCGGGGGCGCGAACCAGATACTGTTCGCCACGCTTCTCGATGTAGCCTGCGCCCACGTTGCCGTTGTTGCGGTCCAGGGCAGTGACGATGTCTTGCAGCGTCACGCCTAGCGATGCCAGGCGCCCGGGGATTGGCGCAATCTGGTATTCCTTCGCAAAACCGCCGATGGAGTTGATTTCGGTAACGCCCGGAACATTGCGCAGCTGCGGCTTGATGACCCAGTCCTGAATTTCACGCAGGTCTGTCGGGGTGTAGGGGTTGCCGTCTGGCTTCTTGGCTCCATCCGCCGTTTCAACCGTCCAAAGGTAGATTTCTCCTAGTCCGGTCGAGATCGGCCCCAGCGCAGGGGTAATGCCCGCCGGCAACTTATCCCGAGCCTCCTGGATGCGTTCATTCACCAGTTGGCGCGCGAAGTAGATGTCAGTTCCGTCCTTGAAGATCACCGTGACTTGGGAAAGGCCGTACCGGGACAGAGACCGGGTCTGCTCCAGATTGGGCAGGCCGGCCATGACCGTCTCGATGGGGTAGGTCACGCGCTGCTCTGTCTCCAGTGGTGAGTAACCGGCGGCTTGCGTATTGATCTGCACCTGGACATTGGTGATGTCCGGGACGGCGTCAATGGGCAGCTTCTGGTAATTGAAGACGCCCAGCGCCCCCATGGCGAGTGCAGCAAGCAGGACCAGCCACCGCTGCTCGATCGAAAATCGAATCAGTTTTTCAAACATGTAGTTGGCTCCGCGTTCAGTGACCGTGTTCGACCGATGCCTTGCCCAGTTCGGACTTCACGACGAAGCTGCCGGACGCTGCGTAGGACGTTCCAGCCTTGATGCCCTGAAGAACCTCGATCCGCTTGCCATCGCTGCGCCCCAGTTGCACTGGCTGGGCAATAAAGCCTCCATTGACTTTGAGGAAGACAACGGGTTTCTCGCCAACCGTCTGGACTGCGTCAGCCGCGATCGTCACGGGTACAGCGGCCTCTTCGGCCACGACCTCGATGTTCACGAACAGGCCTGGCCGCCATGCCCCCTTGGGGTTATCCAACACCACCCGCGCCTTGGCGGTTCGGGTTTGTTCGCCGATGAGCGCGCCCACGAAAGCGACCGTACCCGTCGCTGAGGCGTCGAACGCGGTGGCCTTGATGGTGACTTTTTCGCCGACTCGCACGAGAGGCAGATCCTTGGCTGGAACGTTGATTTCAGCCCACACCTGGCTCAGATCCGAAATCGTGAACACGGCGGCGTCTTCCTTGACCGCTTCGCCGAGGCTCAGATGCTTCTCGATGACGATCCCATCAAAGGGCGCACGCAGTTCGAGCCGGTTCAGGCCCGAGGCGGACGAGGAAGACAGACCCAGTGCCCCCAACTTCTGGTTGGCATTGGCGACGGCCACTTCGGCTTCGTTGAGCGCCTGCTTGGCTTGCAGGTAGTCCTGCTCCGCCGAAACCTTCTGCTCCCAGAGCTTCTTCTCGCGCTCGAAGGTCGTCTTGGCCAAGGCCATGCGCTTTTGGGCCGTCTGCAGCTCGCTGCGCTGCTCCGATGCTGTGGGACTCGCGATAGCGGCCAGCACCTGCCCCTTCTTGACGACCTGGCCCAAGCTGGCGTTAACGCTTTCCACCACGCCAGCAAGGCGTGGAACCACGTGCGAGGTGCGATCTTCGTTGAGGCGGATCTCGCCGGGCAGCAGCAGCGCAGACTTGATGCTCGCAGCAGATGCCGAGTCAACGCCGATGGCTGCCGCCTTGATCTGGGCGTCGGTCAACTCGACCTTGCCCTCTTCTTTGCTCATCACGAACATGAAGGGCTCGTTGCCTTTTCGCGCGATGATCTCAACATCGAAGGCGTGGGGTTCAGCCACCGTCTCGCGGCTCACCCAGCCATCCTTGTCCTGAACGAATGTCAACGCCTGCTTGTCTCCTGTTGGGCGCGCGACCGTTGCGGCGACGGTGGCAGCGCTCTGAGGCAGCGCTTTGTCTTTTTCGAACATCCAGATGCGCAGCCGTGGCTCACCTCCGTCTTCCGATAGCAAGGCCTCCAATCCGAAGTCGCCTTCCTTGAAGAGGCTGCCGCCGTTGGCGCCCTTGGACGCGCTCTTCTCGTGGTGCTCGCCATCGGCATGGCCTTTGTCGTCGTCGTGGCCCTTGCCATCGGCTTTTCCGTGGTGCTCGCCGTCACCGTGGCCCTTGGCCTCCGTGTGCGTTCCGTGTCCGTGACCGTCTCCCTCGGCTGCAGCTGCCGCCTTAGGCTTGCCGCTTTGCATAACGAAAACGCCAGCGCCCACTCCCAGCGCAATTACGACTGCGATGGCGATCAGGTGCTTCTTGCTGATGCTTGGTTTGATGTTGTTCATGGTCGATCTCAGTTTTTCTTGATGGTCGAGGTGAGGGACGTGCTGCCACCCAGCAGCCGGTCAATCTCGGCTGCTGCGCGATGGGATTCGGCCAAGGCTTTCAGGTATTGCGACTTGGCGGTGAAGTAGGTGCGTTGCGCATCCAAGACTTCGAGAAAATTGAACTTGCCGTTCTCGAAACCGACCGTGGCTGCGTCGTATGCCGATTTGGAGCCTGGGAGCACATCCGAGCGCAAGGTTTGGACTTCTGACGTGATCGTGGACAGCCTGTCGTGGGCCTGAGTCACTTCGCTGTGCAGCCGTACCGTGGTTGCTTGCAACTCATCCCTGGCCTTGTCTTCAAGCTTCAGCGCTTCGAGCAGGTTGCCTTGATTGCGATCAAATACCGGCAGCGGCACTGAAATACCTAGCAGCAGCAGGTTGCGTTGTGTCTCGTTGCTACGCTGCACACCGGCGCTGACGGTGATGTCCGGCACGCGCTTGGCTTGCTCAACCTCGGCCAACGCCTTGCGCCGATCCACCTCAACCCTCGCCAACACCACCGAAGGCGAAGACACGACTAGCGATTGAAGATCTGCCAAGTTCGGTACAAGCGGTAGCGCCTCGGCTTCGCCTTCAAGCGACAAAGCAAACGCATTGGTCCTTCCCAGTAGCGCATACAGGCGCGTCAGCGCGTTGCGCTCCTCACTTGCGGCCTGAGTCAGCTCCAGGCGGATACCAGCTTCCGCAACCCTCGCTTTGGTCTCTTCGACTGGGGAAACCTTGCCCGCCGCAACTCGCTTCGCTACGGTGTCCGTGGATGCCTTGGCCAGGGCAGCACTGTCCTTCGCAAGGGACAGCCTCTCTTGAGCCGTCAGAACATCAAAGTACGCAGCCACGACATTGGCTCGGACGGTGGACACGACCTCGGCGAGTTGGGCTTGGGCCTGCTCTCGTGCCTTTTCTGCAGCCTTCGTACGTGCCGCGCGTTTGCCACCCAATTCCAGCGGCAGATTAAGCTGCCAGCTCTGTGTGCGTGTCTTCGAACGCGTGTCTTCCAGCGAATACGCGAGTTCAGGGTTTGGCCGCGCGCGACCCTGAATGATCTGGCCTTCGGTGGCTTCGACCTGGCGGGTCGCTGCGGCTACGTCCGCATTGCCCTCCAACGCCATCTCAATGGCACGGGCCAGCGATAACGGAGCTGCGGAACTCGCAGCACTACCGTGAAGTACCGCTGGGCTCTGCTGAGTACTCGGCGCCAGCCCCTGAGCAACTGCTGCCGTAGTGGTAGCAATAAAAATGGCAGTCGCAACTGCAGTGACCCCAAACCGCTTCCGATTGCGTGAAGCGCCCGGACCATTTTGAACGTGAAATCCCTTGAACATCCGATTCTCCATTGACCTTGAAACACGAAGAAATCGGCGGGGATGGCAGCCGTGTGGTGCCTAGCAACCATGATCCGTTCTCGCAGCGGCACGCGCAGCGAAGCCCGCCAGAGGATGGCGGACCTAGAAAAGGATGAGTAAGGAAGCCCCGCCGACTAGGCGAGGAACGGCCACTGAGGGCGGTCGGGAGGAGTCGGGCTGACGCCTTCAAGCGCTGATAGCGCAGAAGCGTTCATTTCATTGCCGCGAAACGTAGGCAACTTCGCATCTGGCAAATAAAGTGCGCCCAGGCCGAGGCCATGACACGAACTGCAATCGGGGTCGAATTTGTCGAGATTTTTCTCGACAACGACCTTACCAGTAACACTGTCTGCCTTGTGCTGGTGCTCGTGATGACCCACATGCTGCACGGTGGTCGTGGATGTCGAGCGCTCATGCTGGCAGTACGAAGCTACCGCAGCCCAGCTGAACTGGAGCGGTAGCAGTACTAGCATCAAAGCGACGATCCAGCGACTCATTTTTTCAGTCTAGCATGGCAAGTTGAATTCTGAGCACTGTATCTCGATGACCAAAGCCGCAGCTTCACAGACCTCGGGCGCTGCCGGTGTAGCCGCGTTCCGCCGCTACGTCCGCAGCGTGGCTGCCACGGTACATACCCGGGAATACCTCCTTTAGCATGCGCCCATCTTCACCGTTGGCGAGGATCTCGCCGTGAAAAACTGCCTCGGCAAGTTCGTGCTTGACTTCATCGCGCGACTTTGGCGAGACAGCAGCCACCGCTTGCGAAGGATAGCGTCCTGGCGCGATCTCATTCAACTTGGCACCAGATTCGCCAGCGGCCATCATTTCTCCCGACTTGATAGCTTGGCCCAGCTCCTGCTGCACCTGCTCACGCGTCTTCTTGGCGCCAGTCGCCGCTTGCGCTGGGTAAGCGCGAGGGTTGATTTGCCGCAGCGTCATGCTCGACTCACCGCTGCCCATCATGTCGCCGCTGCGAATGGCTTGGAACAGTTCTGCACGAACCTGTTCGCGGGTGAGTGGGGCCGATTGCGCAGAGGCCAGCAGAGGTGCGGCGCCCATGGCGGCGAGAAGCAGTGCAGTCTTGAATTTCATGGTGTGGTCCTTTGAGTAAATGTGATTGGATAAGTGAAGGGCGGATTACGGCAGCTGTTGGGCGTTGACCCACCCAGCTTCGCCGCCCATGTCGCGCATGCCATCTGCTGTGATCGGGTTGCGCTTGGCATCTTCGAGCTCCTGCAGCACCTGGGCTCGGCTTTTCGTAAGGGTCGGCGCCTTGACGAGCGGATAGGTGGCTGGATAGCCTCGGCTGATCCATTGGAGCGAGCCGTCTTGCTGGGCTACTAGCACAGTGTTGCGAACGGAGTCCCGGCTCACGGTGTTGCCCAGATGGTCGGGAGTAAATACTGCTCCCTGCTCCCTGCTCCCTGCTCCTGCACTGGGCTGGCGTGATAGGCCGACGCGGCGAACGAAGTCGTAGCGACGGTGGCCAGGCCAACGATGATGAGTGCGTTGCGAACTTTCATGAGGATCTCCTGTTGCGCCGGCTACCTCTTGGCAACCGGGTGAAGCTTTTTCTGCACCACGGAGAGAAGTCTAAAAATATCGCCCCATCGAGGCAGTGACCGGAAGATTACATTTTTGACAGCTTTGTAGAGAACCTTGCACTTTGCGCCCATGCGCGTATGGCTGGCCTATAATCCGGCGTCATGTCCTACCGCTTGCAATCGGTCGTACTCGTAGTTGTGCTGCTGTGGCAGGCGCTCAGCATGGTCAATCCGTTTGCGGGCGCATCGCGCGCCGATCAGTTCGCGCACTTAGTGGTGTCTGCACAAGACGAGGTGCGGTTCGCGGATGGCGACCGATTCCGGCATAAGAACGCATCGGGCAAGCACGTGCATCCAGAAGAAGGACTGACGCTTGCCGGGCTGATTCCTACGTTGGCCTTCGCAGTACCAAGTGTGCCGACGGCTGACCCCATCAGCGAACCAGCTCCGCGCTATTCGCCGCCCTCACTGGAAGGGCCACTGCGCCCTCCAATGACGCTGGTCTGAGTACGCGGCTCCTGCACGCATCTTCCACCCGTGTGCGGTGGAACCTCAGCTCTACCTTTTCACACAACGCCCGCGCGTGACTTCGCTGGCGGCAACGCTTTTCGCGCGCGCACGGTATGCCGTCAGACGCGACTTCACGACTCAATCCCCAGTGGCAAAAAGGCCGGCTGTGTCGCCAATCCCGCAGCGTTGCTCGTCCGCCCATTCCCTATGGCTCCTTCTGTAAGGACCTCTTATGAGTTCGCAACAAGTCCTGACCATCGCTCAGGCGGCACTGCACATGCTGCTGATGACCGCCGCGCCAATCCTGCTCGTGGTGCTGCTGGTGGGCCTGATCGTTAGCATCCTCCAGGCAGTGACGCAGATCAATGAAAACACACTGTCTTTCATCCCCAAATTGGTGGCCGCCCTAGTTGTGCTGATCTTCATCGGACCATGGCTCATCAGCACCTACGTGGACTACTTGCGAGAGGTACTGCTCTCGATCCCGGGTCTGGTTGGATGACTACTCGTTGGCAACAGCGCCCGCGCATTCCAACGAAATGCGCGCACTCGGAACCTTCATTGGCACTGGGCATCGCGGCTGCTAATATCGCAGGCGTGCGCAAAGCCCTTGTCCTCATCTTGCTGGTGCTGCTGCCAATCCAATTCGTTTGGGGGGCTGCCACGGGCTATTGCCAGCATGAAGCGCGCACGGCCGACACCCACTTTGGCCACCATGTCCATGAGCATCAAGCCAAGCTGGCGACTCGTTTGAAGGACTCAGCGGAAGTTGACCGATCAATCGGCGGCGATCACCCCGATTGCCCAAGCTGCCACCTCACCTCCGTCTCTGCTGTCTTGGATCAGGTTGCTCTGATGGCAGGGAGCCAGGCGGATCCACTGGCTGCTGCTGACGAGCAGTCTCATCCCAGCTTCCTGCGTCACCGCATAGAGCGCCCGAATTGGCGGCGCGCAGCCTGACAGTCAATCGGTTCGATCTCGGACACGCTCACGCAGTGCGCGCACGCCAGTCCGTATCTGCATTGACCTGACTTTCGAGCGATGCCCTTTTCGGGCAATAGACATCGAATCCGGTCTGCCTAAGCCACAGCGACCGCGAGCAAGAGGTCGGCTGACTCGGCTTCTCTACGGCGGCCTGGCCCGAGAGACAACGCCAGAACCCATCCCCTGGTACTGGCTCTCTCGCGTGCCGCCACGCAATCAAACATCATTCAAGGCAGAAGCAATGAGCAATTCCAAGAAGCTACGTCTCGATCTTCCACTCGTGCTTCCGGACGTGAGCGAAGTGCATGACCGCTGCGTGTTGCGGCTCACGGACACGATAAAGGGCCGCAGCGGCATCGACGAAGTGCATATCGTCGGCATAGAAAGTGGGGCGCCACAACTGTGCGTCCACTACGACCCCGATAGCATGACCCTCGGCCGAGTGCGTGAGCTGGTGCAATCGGTCGGTGCCGAGATTTCCTCACAGTACGCCCACTTGTCGTTTCGGACCAAGGGATCGCTGCTGGCGCGCACCGCCCGCCGGATAGCCGCTGAACTGCGGCGCGTTCCGGGTGTGCTTGAGGCAGACGTTGCAGCTTCGGGCTCATTGCGCATCGAGTACGACCGCTCAAGCGTCTCGCAACAGGAGTTGGTCGAGGCCCTCGGCGCGTTGGGCATATCCGGTGATGTAATTCCCTGGAGCGCACCCTTGCCGGGGCCTGCTGCCAAGGTGCCACCGCTCCGGGCTGCAGCCAATGACGCGGCCGTAGACGAAGTGAAGAAGGATGCACATGACCACTCAGCTCACAAGGGCCATGAAACCAAGGAGCGGGACGAGGATCACTCAGGTCACGGTCATGGAGAAGCAGGTGGTCACGCAGGTCATAGCCATAAAGAAGGCCTTCTCGGCGAAAAGACTGAACTGATCTTCGCACTGCTGTCAGGGGCCTTGCTTCTCATTGGGTGGCTGATAAGCAAAGGAGATTTCGCGGCGCCACAGGTTCCAACGGCGCTCTATGTAGGGGCGTACTTCTTCGGTGGATATTTCACCGTAAAGGAGGCCTTTGAGAATCTTCGTGCACGTCGATTCGAGATCGACACTCTGATGCTTGTCGCCGCCGCCGGTGCCGCGGCACTTGGTGAGTGGGCGGAAGGTGCGTTGCTGCTCTTTCTGTTCAGCTTTGGCCATTCGCTTGAGCACTACGCTATGGGACGTGCGCGCAGGGCCATCGAAGCGCTTGCCAAGCTGGCGCCCGAGACGGCGTTGCTTCGGCGCGATGGCAGCACGAAGGAGGTTCCGCTGGCCGACTTGGAGGTCGGTGACGTCGTCGTAGTCAAGCCCAACGAGCGGCTGCCAGCGGACGGTGTTGTCGTCGTTGGAACCACCAGCGTCAACCAGGCTCCCGTTACTGGCGAGAGTGTGCCCGTGGACAAGCGACCCATGGATGACGCGAAGTCGGCCATCGCAAGCTTCGACAAGGTGGCGGCTGAGCACAGGGTGTTCGCCGGCACGATCAATGGCGCGGGCGCCATCGATGTAATGGTGGCGCGCAAGTCGGACCAGTCCACGATGGCGAGGGTGATCAAGATGGTCACCGAAGCAGAAGCCCAACGCTCGCCCACGCAGCAGTTCACTGAGCGCTTCGAGCGCATCTTCGTCCCCTCAGTGCTGGCTCTCGTCGCCGTGCTGATGCTCGCTTGGCTGGTCATCGACGAGCCCTTTTCTGCCAGCTTCTATCGTGCCATGGCCGTGTTGGTGGCGGCAAGCCCGTGCGCGCTGGCGATCTCAGTGCCCAGCGCGGTGCTCAGCGGCGTTGCGCGAGCTGCACGCGGCGGGGTGTTGGTTAAGGGCGGTGGGCCGTTAGAGAACCTAGGCACCCTCAGCTCCATCGCTTTCGACAAGACTGGGACATTGACCGAAGGCAAGCCCAAGCTGACCGATGCGGTCGCGGCCAAGGGTGCGACCGACGACGAACTGCTGACGGTGGCTCTGGCGGTCGAAGAGCACAGTGATCACCCGCTGGCATCGGCCATCGTGAGGGGCGCCCGAGAGCGCCTGAGCGCCGGTGCGGGTAGCCTAACGGCATCCGATGTGAAAAGCATCACTGGGCGGGGCGTGCAAGCGCAGGTGGATGGGGATACGGTTTACATCGGCAAACCGGTGCTGTTCTCGGAACTACCTGACTCTGCAATGCCGTCGGATGTCGAGAAGGCAAACGCTGATTTGGTGGCATCGGGTCGTACCACGATGGTCATACGCAAGGGTACGAGGTTCCTTGGCGTGATCGGTGTGATGGACACCCCCCGACCTGTCGCCGGAAAGGTGATGGCTCAGCTGCGCGAACTAGGCATCGAGCGCTTGATCATGATCTCCGGAGACAACCAGCAGGTGGCCGATGCCGTAGCAAAGAGCGTGGGCTTGACCGAGGCACGCGGCGATCTGATGCCAGAGCAGAAGGTGGATGCCATCAAGGACCTACGAGCCGCGCACGGCAAAGTGGCGATGGTGGGCGACGGTGTGAACGACGCCCCAGCCATGGCCAATGCCACCGTAGGCATTGCAATGGGCGCAGCCGGATCGGACGTTGCGCTGGAGACGGCCGACGTGGCGCTCATGGCGGACGATCTTGCACAACTTCCCTTTGCTGTAGGGCTTTCGCGCAGTACCAGCCGTGTGATCAAGCAGAACCTGTGGGTGAGCCTTGGCGTGGTTGCTGTGCTCATTCCTGCAACCATCCTCGGTTTGAAGATCGGTACCGCGGTCCTGTTTCACGAAGGCTCAACTCTGCTGGTAGTGGCGAACGCACTGCGCTTGCTCGCCTATAAGAATAAGGCAGACAGTGGGACCGAGAAGTCCTAGCGGGCGCAGCATGTTCAACCCCATGGCCATCTCGTATGTTCACCAGGCCCAAAGCGTACGCGTCCCAGGGTTGGCCTGGGTGCGCCGTGGCACACCTCAAAAATCAGAGACTGGAACAACTTAACGATCGGCCTCGCCACCCCAAAACAGACATCGAACCAAACGGGCATCAAAGTTCGTGACAGCAGAAGAGCCCGCTGCTTTAAGTGGGCGAAATTTGAAGGAAATTTGAAATGAAACACTCATCCATCCGTATTGGCACTTTGCTGCTTGCCTTAGGCCTCTGTGCCTGCGCGGCCACTCCTGTGTATGAAGGGCGACTTAGATGGAGCGATGGATGGAGGGAGGGCGTGGTTGACAAGATCGAACAAAGCGATCAGATAGAACGCACGTACTTGCTCTCGTGCGGTAGCCGTTCCTCGAAAAGTTTCGAAAAAAAGCTGGTACAAATTCATTGGAATCAAGTGGGTAGGCAAAGGAAATGGATTGTGGCCATCCCCAAAGATTCAACACTAAGCCTCGGGGATCCTGTTTTCGTCAATGTGATGAGCTGTACGGAAGGCGTGGTAGTTCGAACAGCGACCAAGCCATCACGCCAAAAGAACTGAGAAAAAATTCACCAATTCCGAGCGAAATGCCAAGTCTTCCATAGACCTAGAGCTTTCCTGCTCGCTTCCATCGGCGAGGCAACCACCACCAGAGGGTGAATATCACGAGTGCAACCAGTGCAGCCGCCAAGCTTCCGACTACGTGGCCGAAGATCGTAGAAAGAACCAATTGTGCGCCTGACACAAGAGCGCTAGCAAGCGTCACTGCGCCTGCCAGAATCTGGCGCGAAGCAAACGACTTGAATCGAGGCCGGTCAAGCAGAGGCCGTATCAAGCGGTGCTGCACCGCAGGGGCGCTGAGCAGGATGAGGCTGACTACAGCAAGAACAAACGTCGTAAGAAAGACCCATTTTTCCGTATAGGCGATGGCGCTGAAGCCTGGCGTAAACGGCACAGTGATCAGGAAGGCAGAAAGAAGTTGTGCGGTAGGTAGCAGAACTCGAAGCTCTCCAAGCAGATCCGTCAGATCTCCGTCATCCGAGACTTCGGCCGCTTCATTATCCAATACCTCTTGTGTCGGCATCATCGCCCTCGTTTCTTTGAGTAGATGGTGAGTGTCACTCAACCCATGCGACGTACGCGTTAATTGTGGTCATTTGCTTTCCCGTCCGCAGGTTTCGCGGGTGCCGTGAAGCTGTCGATCTCATCCGCCTGACGGCAGGGGACCGACTCCATCTGAAGCGTCGTATGAAATACAAAAAAGCGATCAGCGAGAATTGCGTTGATATCGTCCCGCAGGATTTCCGGTGTCCGGGATGGATCGTGCACTACGTGTGCGGTCAAGCTGGATTTGCCGCTGGTCAACGCCCAGGCGTGAAGATCGTGTACAGATTTCACGCCACTGACTTCGCAAATGCTATTCCTAACCTTGTCGATGTCCATCCCGCTCGGCACCCCTTCTAGTAAGACATTTAGGCTTTCTTTGAGAAGAATCCAAGTGCGTGGCAAGACCCAAAGTCCTATCAACACGGCGATGATCGCATCCACGGTCGTCCAGCCCGTGTATCGGATGATGATCGCACCAATGATCACTCCGATTGAGCCAAGCATGTCACTCCAAACTTCGAGGTAGGCACCTTTGACGTTAAGGCTGGCATCCTTGCCGCTCTGCAGCAACTTCATGCTGATGAGATTCACGACCAAGCCCAACAGCGCAACCACCATCATCGCGCCGGACTGCACTTCGGGAGGGCTCTTGAATCGAGCGTAGGCCTCGACCAGTATGTAGATCGCGACGCCAAATAGCATCAGGCAGTTGAAGGCTGCCGCCAAGATCTCGAATCGGTAGTAGCCGAAGGTTCTGAGTGAATCGGCTTTCCTCTTGCCGATCTGTACCGCAGCCAGTGCGATAGCCAGAGCGGCTGCGTCGGTCAGCATGTGTGCCGCATCAGAAATGAGTGCGAGGCTATTCGTGAGAATTCCCGCAACCACCTCCGCAATCATGAATGACGTTGTCAGCCCAAGAGCGATCCAAAGCCGTCGCTCATTCCCAACTGTTGGTGGTGCATGATCGTGTGAGGCACTCATACCGATAGGTCCTGTTGTTTGAAAAGGGGCAAACGTGGCCCGCAGAAGGTAGCGCAGATCGCCTCATCAAGTTTGTAGGAAATCTCCACAAGCTACAAACTGTCTGCCCGTCTACAGGGGCGCTTGCCTGACGGCAAGGCACAATGGTTGGTCAAACAGCGCGGTCCATGTGGTGGTCGTACTTAACGTGGTAGGAAAGCCGCCCAAGATCACAGGCGCTATTCAATCTAGATCTG
>NZ_QAIM01000178.1:0-4723 GCF_003061035.1 Acidovorax sp. HMWF018 | reverse complement strand
TCCAGACCAAGGCTGCTTTGTTTCATGGCCGATAAGCATGCCACGGCCGGCTGACAACTACCAAACATCGGGGGAGGTTTTGCAGGATTTCCCTAGTGCGTAGCGATTATGCGTTGCATGCTCCACGTTTCCTTGCACATGAAAAAGCAAACCTGATGCAATTGCCTCAGTCCACCAGATCAGGCATTCCTTTAGATCGTGATCGGACCCTGATGCAATGGCATCCTTTGAGGCCGCAAGTCTCTTTTGATCGAAGTTCGCATCATTGATCGCCCCGCGTGATGCAATTAACCCGCGTTCAAAGTCTGCGACGTATTTTGCGAGTTCAGTCACGTTTCCTTGCGGATTCCTATTTGCATCGAGATCACGGGCTTCCTCCGCCAACATCCACTCCGCATCCAGCTTTGCAGACATAGGCAAATTCAAGCTCATGCGCTCCTTAGTGGAAAACAGGGTGGCAGATTGGAGCGAACCCCAGCCATCTTCATTTGACCAGAATGCTCCTACGGCTCCATCAAGGTCAACATCTGACTCACTCAATGAATGAATCACATACTGAACTTGGTGTGGCCTCTCGATGTAGTTCGACACGTTTCCTTGCGCTTCCCGGCCAGTTACTTCCAGTCGGTCGCGGTCGATACCTTGCGAGTCGATGTACTCATCTTTTGCTGCTACCGCCGCGAAGAAAGCATCATCGCCCTTGTCCGCAGCGGCATCGATAGCTGTATCGAGTTCACTGATGCGAGCGAGTTGCTGGTGTGTGTTTTTCGACATTTTCCGTTCTCCTAAAAAAGAGACGGGCACCGGCCCGAACGGGCAGTGCCCGTCAGGGTGTGTACAAGAGTCAGTGCGCGCCTGCGTCAAAGCAGCTTTGGCAGATTTCCGCCCCATCGGGGCAGCCCACCAACGTGCTCACCGCTTGGCCGCAATCGCTGCACAGGCTTTCCTGCTTAGCGTCGAAAAGCTCGCCCTCCGGGTCGTATTCCCGCCAGATGCCACCAAAGGCGTCGGGGAGGGAATCGTTGCCATGGATTCCGACATACCACTCGTCATCGATCCTGTCAGCAGGGTTTTGCACCTCGCCGCCGCAGTAATCGCAGACGACTTTGGCGATGTCGGTCATGAAGCCCTGGAAGGCCTCAAAGCTATCGACCTCGCCGGAGTCGGCCGTCAACAGCTTGGTGACGATCTCTGCCAGTTCTTTTGCGCTAATTTGCTTGCTCATGGGTCTCTCCAATGAAATGGACGGACCCACCCAAACGGGCAAGGCGCCCGTCCGGGGTGGTGAAATCGGCTTTCGCCGGTTGATTGCTGATTCGCCTTTTGGGGCACGGCCAAGCTGCCGATTCAAACCACAGACGCTAGGTCGGTGGGTGTGAAATCGCTTTCTCAAAGGACCGAGGGACCCTTGAGAAAGCGCTGCATCCCCGAAGGGGTGCAGAACTTCCGTTCATGTCAGCGCGGCTGGAGATCCGGGGCAGGAACAACCTGCAGGATCGCCTTAGCCAGACGCGACTGAATGCCATCAGACAGACACCGGAAGGCGCTGTTTGCGTAGCGATTGGAGACCCGTGCAAGGTGCAGCACCTGCTGGGTCTGCTCCGGGGTGGCCCGTACCCATCGCCGGATGACATCTTCCTTGATGGCGATGCGATCGATGTGATGCTTCACCCATTCACGCAGACGCGCTGCATCTACCCCACTCATTCCCGTGCCGGGAAAAGGCGCGAAGACGCAAACGGCGTCGAGCGCGGCAAGCTCCGACGCATTCACCACGCATGTGCGGGTGGCCTCGATGCCGTTGCTTAGCTCTTCGCATGCAACCTTGGGCTGGTCCGCGAACTGCTCATGGCCAAAGCCGATCCGCTCGCCCGTCTCAATGATGCTGAAGCGCAGGCGGGGCTTGGCCGTGGTGACGATCGACACGAACTCGATTGTTTTTTTCATGCTCACTCCAGAAAGAGCGGGCACCAGCCCCATTGCGGGACAGGCGCCCGCAAGGGTCAAAAAATCAAAAGCGCCCACGCGGCCGCCCTGAGGACATAAAAACTAGCAATTCAACACGAAGTTCCGATAGTTTTAGACGCAATCAAACTAGGCGGCCTGGGCTACTTCAGCCATCCCGAGCACCTTGAGGTGGGTGATGGCTGTTTGGCAAAGGCCCTTGTAGGTTTCATGCTTCTTCACCTTGAAACTCGCTTCAAAGCTAGGTGGCTCATCGTCAAAGTCCAGCAACGCCCGAGGGCATGCGCTGGTCTTCCAGGTGAGGTGGTTGCCGTCCATGTCCCGCAAAAGCACCAAGATAGACACGCCGTAAGGCGTTTCCAAAGGGACGGTGCGATGCACGGTGAGTTGACGTGTCATCTTCTCGCCAGGCGCACCAACGTGACGGCTGATGGCGATGTCTCGCTTCTCTGCCGTGGCTTTGGTGTACATGGCCCAGCTTGCTGCAGCAAAGGCGAGATGCTTGGGATCCAGCGCCAGCGCGTCCTCCTTCAGCAGTAGCCGCAGGTTCGCGTTGAAGCTGGATGTCTCTGGCAACTCTGCCGCCCATGCTCGGATGGCATCTGCTGTCGCAAGATGCTTCTCCTCCATGGAGCAGTATTGCTGTCGCAACTTCTCGTCATTCATCAACGTACGAAGAAGCCCAGGGACTTCCTGGTAGGTTGCAGGAATGCCAAGCTCGCGTGCCTTTGCCGCAGAGACGAAACCCGAGGTCGCAGCCAGGAAACAAACACCCGCAAGAAACTCGCGCGTGCTGATGGCGTTGCGCCTTCCTGATCCGAGAAACTCCCGGAGGTCATCCTCCTCTGCGCGCAAGACATCCCACATCTTGGCCAGGAAAAGCGCGGCAGCAGGGTCAATGCCGGTGAAGTCCTGCAGGCAGGACCCGCCCACTTGCATGTAGGCATCACTGGACTGATCCCGCAGCACAAAGCCATCCTTGCGACGGCGCTTGGTGTTGCAGTGCTGGCAGCCGATGGGGCGCGAGGCAAAGTTGGCAATGGCCTCGGTGTCGCGAACCTCCTGGGTGACTTGGAACTGCAAGTTCCCGCCTTCGAAGGCTTCGACTTTCCCCACAACTTGCCAGTTGCCCAGCTTGATGGTGGGGTACTCAATACGAAATCGCTTGAGTTGGATGGGGTTCCTGGTTCCCCCGGCTTGCGCAGGCACCAGGTAAGACAAGAGCTTTTCTGAACGGCCGATCTGCTCGACCTTGCGCTCGAAAAACTCTGTCGTTGCCGAGAGGATTGCGATTGGCTCAAGGCCGTATGCCTTGGCCTTCTTGTTGAGCGATTCAAGACGCTTTCTGAATGCGGGCTCTTGTCCTGGCTCGATCAGCACCACTGCAGATTGCTGAGAAGTGGAGTTCGATTGCATGTGATTTCCTTGGGGACGCGCGGCACCTCACGCCTTGCGGCGCGAAACACCGCAGGGGTTGAAAAAATGGGGGCGCACTACCCTGCCTGCAATTCACGCAGACTCTCCTCGGCCGCGTCAATGCGGACTTGGTTCTTCTGCGCACGCGCAATTTCCAGCCTGAGCTGATAAACGGCACGCTGTAGGGCTTCGCTATCCAGTGCGCCAGAGGCGTCCAGTAGCGTGTTCACGGTCTCGAAGGCTCCGTCAATTCTCGCAATGGCCGGGTCGCTTTGCTCGACCGATTGGATCGAACGAATTTCAACCGTGGCATTGTTGGAGTTGCAGTTCAGGCAGGCCTTGAGCCAGCGAGAAAGGCCTTGATCGGTTGCCAGGCCGCCGTGGTGATGGGAAATCTCCATCTCCACAATGACCTTCGTCGTTCGCTTCGCGGTGCTCTCGCTAAGAGCCACGCTCGCAGCCAGACTGGCTGAGGATTCTTTCATGGGATTCTCCTTTGTGAAGAAGACAAGCCCATGCCCCAGCGGGCAATGGTGCCCGTCCGGGTTTGTAAAGTGCTCAGATGAGCTTTCGTGCTGGTTGTTTCGACTCCCCAAGCTAGGAGCTATGAACCGGTGGCGTAGCCACTGGTGTCAATTTCGCTTTCCAAAGAGCCCCGTAAAGGATGGACGCTTTGGAAAGCACTCGCTTGATGCGAGCACTTCCATTCTAAGGCAGGCAACCGCCAGAGCCAAAGCCCTGGGGTTGATGCGATTTGCCCCGTCCGTCAGATCCCGTAGTGGGCCCTGACAAGGCGGCGGCGCTCCAAGTAGCAGCGCCCCTTGGTCACTTCCAGCGGCGCAGACGCAACCAGGTTGCGAAGCGCTGCCAGACGCATGAGAGGGCTGTACTGGTCTTTGGCTTGGGCCACGCGCACCAGATGGAACACGGGCAGCACATCGGTCGCTCGGATGTGACCGAAGAACCGCTGGCGACGAGGACTCGCCAAAACGCGCTGAGCGGGGGTCATGCCAGAGCCTCACCTTTCTCGCGAGTGGAGGCCACTCTGCGCGAAAGATGCTGGTCCGCATAGCTTCGCACGTATGCAAGGCTAGGCTTCCCGGAGCCTCCCATTTCTGCCAGGCGGCTAGACATCCAGGCAAAGAACGGTGCGTTGCTTTGAATGGAGTCCAGCTCGTCCTGCTCAAGCGTGTCCAGGAAC
This sequence comes from Acidovorax sp. HMWF018, assembly GCF_003061035.1. Classification (NCBI taxonomy): domain Bacteria; kingdom Pseudomonadati; phylum Pseudomonadota; class Betaproteobacteria; order Burkholderiales; family Comamonadaceae; genus Acidovorax; species Acidovorax sp. HMWF018. The sequence continues at coordinate 141 of NZ_QAIM01000178.1, read as the reverse complement.
GCTTGGTAATGAGGGTTGCTTGCGCGGCCCTCTCGAATTTCCGCGAAGGCCCCTGCATCCTGCGCTTCCTTGGAAAAGCAGATGGCAGTAGCGCGCTCCTGTTCTTGCATGGTATTCAGCCAGTCAGTGACGATGGACTTT
>NZ_QAIM01000177.1:0-2577 GCF_003061035.1 Acidovorax sp. HMWF018 | reverse complement strand
GGACGCGATGAAGCAGGCGCTGACAACCACCAGCCATTTGCAAAGTGAGTCGGGTCGGCTGAGTCGTGAGGTCACACTCGGCAATCCCACGGTCAGCTTGGAAGAAACGATGCTCGCCGGAGTCAAGTCGAACATTGCGTTTCAGGCTACCCTGCAAAGTCGTAACCGAATTGTTCAAGCCTACACCGATGTGATGAATATGCAGGTGTGACTTGCTCTGGGCAAAAGCCACGTAGTCGGAGCACAGATCGGCGCGGACGCTTCCCAGCGAAGTCGGCACATTCCTGCGAGAGCATAGACGCGCGTACTTTCATTGGAGATTTACATGCAGTCCAAAGATCATTGGGAGCAGGTCTACACGGCAAAGCCCACCTCTGGGGTGAGTTGGTTTCAGGAACACGCTCAGCAATCCACCCAGCTCATTCGGCAGACTTCAGTCGCCCGTGATGCGAGCATCATTGATATTGGAGGGGGTGCTTCAACTTTGGTCGATGATTTGCTTGATGAGGGGTACATGAAGGTCGCGGTTCTTGACTTGTCCGAGGCTGCTTTGTCGGCGTCACGGTCTCGACTGGGGGCGCGTGCGGACACCGTAACCTGGCTTGTGAGCGACATTACGCGCGTGGACCTTCCACGGCATGCCTACGACGTTTGGCATGACAGGGCCGTTTTTCATTTCCTTACCTCGTCGCACGAGCGGGAGGCCTACGTTCAGGCGGTTCTGCGCGCTGTCAAGCCCGGCGGTCACGTCATCGTGGCGACGTTTGCAGAAGACGGACCAGAGAGGTGCAGCGGTTTGCCCGTCATGCGCTACAGCGCCGACGGCTTGCACGCGCAATTCGGGGCCCCATTCACGCTCTTGCAGCAAGCGCGCGAAGAGCACCATACGCCACTCGGCACCGTCCAGAAGTTCATCTACTGTCTGTGCCGCAAAGAGCCGAGCTGAGGTTCGCATCGCGCCGATGCCTCCGATGCCCCTACAGACATATTTTCCTTGGGCCTATGGTTCGCTATGCAGGCGCTCTTGCCAGGCATCGACGTCCTCACGTGGACCGGACCGATTTAGAAGCGGGGAGCCTTGGTGGACTCATCCGATGTGACGGCGACGGCAGCATGCTGCGCTGCGTGGTATCGGTCCGGATAGATTTCGTTGAGTTTGCGGCCGTCTTCGCCCACAGCGACGACTTCGCCCTCGCGGATGGCACGTGCCAGCTCGCTCTTGACCTGGTCGCGTGTCTTCAGCGATTTGCTCGCCACGGTGGGATAGCGGCCTGACATCAGTTCATTGCGTTTGACCCCGAACTCGCCGGCCACCATGATGTCGCCTGTGCGGATAGCCTGCTCCAACTCGTCCCGCACTTGCTCCCGGGATTTGCCGACCTGAGTCGAAGTAGCCACGGGATAGGCGCCAGGATTGATCTGTTTGAGCGTAAGACCCGATTCGCCAAAGGCGAGCATGTCGCCGCTTCGCTGAGCCTGCGCCAATTCAGCCCGCACTTGTTCGCGCGTCTTGCTGACCGCTTGGTCCGAAGCAAATGCGGGGGCGGCGACGAGGGAAAGGACGATGAGGGTGGACTTGAGTTTCATGATGGGATTTCCTTGTTGAATAAATGATGGTGGTTTGAGTGCAACCGCAGGCCGGTCTTGAAGGGGCACACGATTGCAGGTAATCGTTGAGACAGCTCAGGGGAGTTGGCGGGCGTTGACCCAACCTGCCTCGCCGCCCAGGTCGCGCATGCCATCGCTGGTCACAGGGTTGCGCTTGGCGGCCTGCAACTCATCCAGAACTTGCTGGCGGGTCTTGGTGAGCTTGGGACCGGGGACGAGCGGATAGGTAGCGGGGTAGCCACGGCTGATCCAGTACAGCGAACCGTCCTTTTGAGCGGCCAGAACGGTGTTTTCGACAGCTTGGCGGCTGATCGCGTTGCCCAGGTGGTCGGGGGCCAGACTCACGCCTTCTTCCTGGCTTGGGCTTGCGTGGTACACCGAAGTGGCAAAGGACGCTGTAGCGGATGCAGCGAGGCTGGCGACTAGGATGGCGGTACGAACTTTCATGATGGTCTCCTGTGGCGCCGGATGCCCGATATGGTCCATCCAGGTGGCGTTTTTCTGCGCCATGTAGAGAAGTCTAGAAGCCGCACCCCTACGAAGCGGTGACCTTCCGATTACGATTTTGAAAGCCACAGGCCGCATGGGGGTTGCTGGCATGCTCTGAAGAGCGCATGAGCGAAGGATGGACCTTCGCTCGAAGGCGATTTCCTAAGGGCCTGCACTCTTCTTGACATTCACACAGGGACAAGGCCCAAGCTGCCAGTTTAGGCAAAAGCGACGCATGGAGGTGATGCTATGACCTACAAGATTGCTGATACCCGTCGACAGCTCAGCTACGCACTTTTGCGCGTTTTTGAGCAAGCGCGCGGGCAGCGGGAACTCGCTGTAGCCGATCTCGTGCTGTGTGCGCTTGAAGAACTTGCACGCAAAGTGAGGTTGCCCCTGAAAAGTGGAGTTCTTAACCCTTGTTGAAAATACCGACAAGGAGTTGAGCAATGAGTGACAAGCAAGTGCGTGCGCAGTACA
>NZ_QAIM01000685.1:0-10300 GCF_003061035.1 Acidovorax sp. HMWF018 | reverse complement strand
GACCCAGCGGACGGGCTCGTGTTCTTCGCGCAGACGGCCACCGCTTCACGATCACCGCTTAGGGCCCGCTAGCGTCCACTTGCAGTGGGGCAGAATCCGGCCAGGAGCGGAAGTTTGTGCCAGCCCACTAAACGCCGTTTGGCCGCACGCGTATGAGTGCTGTATCGTTTCGCAGAGCACATCATGAAACTTCTCAGCTTCGACCTTTCCAGAGACACGCCTGCGCCGATTGCCTCTCCAAATCTCGCGGACCTTCATCGGCTGTGGGACAGCCACGAGAGGTTCCACTTGAACATGGGCAAATCCTACGTGGCAACGTGGCCGCTGATTCGGGTTGATATCAAAGACGACCGTGAGCGGCCCCGAGGCCTCGCTGACTTCATGTCCACAGTCCCGTTCCGGATTGCCTCCGTTCGGCTCGTGAACGTATTGAGGGAGTTTGAATGCGAGTGCGAGTACCTGCCCCTTCAAGTGCGCTATCGCTCGGAGCAGCTCGTAGGGCGCTACTTTGCACTCAACGCTCAGAGAATTTTGAACAGTGCCATCGACCGCGAGCACTCAGTCATCGGGTTCTACGACGAGGAACTCGGTATGGCAGAGGACATTGACGAGCTAGTGCTCAAGGAAGGAGCGATTGGTGACGCGCCGCTTGCCTATTTGGCCGAGATTGGGCGCTTTGCTGTCAGTGATGAACTCGCCGACGCGCTCATGAACACCGGGCTGGTCGGGCTTCAGACTATTGGTCCAGATTTGTTCCCGACGCGCATAGGGGAGTGATTTCGCGCTCTAAGACTGGCGGCGAACGCCCGCTCCGGAGCGCATCAAATGTCTCTTCAGGGCCCGTTAGCGTCCCCCACGTCAGCGCTACGATGGCGTAATCGGGAGTTGTTTATGTCGCCTATAGCCTTCAGTAGCTTTGCGCAGAGAGGTGTCGTTTTCGGAGTGCTGCTTGCGGCATCTGGGGCGTTCGCATTTGCACAGGAGATACGTGAGCACGTTGAATTTTTACGGCTGCAAACTGACAAGTTGTCGCCACGCGAATGGCCAAATGCCGAGTACGTAGTTCGAACCCAGCAACAGTGGGATGAGATCTGGGCGATGGGCAAATTAGAACCCAATCCGCGGGATGCTGAGAGCATAGGCGCACCGAAGGTCGACTTCAGTCAATTCACTCTCGTTGGCGTTTCACGCGGAAAGCAGAGTCATGGGTGTACGAGCCTAAATATCAAATTTGTAATCCGACGCGGAAAACGAATTGATGTGCACTTCACCGACCCTGAGAACGCGAGACGAACCTACGGAGCGATGACGGTCTGCCCTGCGGTGGTTACCTATCTGAACGACTGGGTTTTGATACCGCGTACGCCCCGGCACTCGGTGATCAGATTCGTCGATAGCCAATCGATGCGCTAGAAGCTGCCCCGCAAAGCTGTAGCAAGATCTGCACCGCCCCTGGCGGCATGTCAGCGTCGCCTTTGGGCCCGCTAGCGTCCCTCGCCGTCGGGCAGAATTCGGCCAGGAGCCGTCGCTGATGGAATCAATCAACAGACATTCAACGTTGAATCTGAGCCGCGAGCGGCGGTTTGCCGACGCGAGTCGGCTCGAGCGACTGGTTAGGTTTCTGGTGGCGCATAGATTGCAATTTCGCTTAGCCACCAGTTCAGGCAGTCTCCCAACTCAGCGGCGGTAGCTATGACATGAGAAGCCTGGATAGTCGTTTGCTCAGATTCTTTGTCCAGCGCCTCTAGCTCAAGTGAGCCATCTTCCCAAAGAGTTGCCCTGCCGAGGAGGCCATTTCCATCGATTTCAACGTACCTGGCCTTCTTCTCATTCCCAAGCGTAGGAGTGATCGAAACGACAAATCGCTCGGCGGCGAAAATCTTGGACTTTCCGTCCTTCTAGGTCTGCAGATGGTCGAGCAGGCTCATAAAGAAACCTAACGTGATGTAGACCGCACCATTATCAGTAATAACTGCTTTGAGTTTTGTACCTAAAAGACAGCTTCGGGCCCGCTAGCGCCCCTCACCGTGCAGCAGAATCCGGCCAGAAGCAGTCGATGGCAGTAGTTGAAAGCAGGCACTCAACGTTTGGCTCAAGCGGATTACTGAAAGTAGAGGTTAGGCTGAATGCTTGCGCTCCTGACGCCACATGAAAATGGTGTAGCAGCTCGAAATAATGGTAATGAGTGGAGCCCAACTGTTAAACGGCAGGCGAAGAGCGGGTATCGCGATGAGAATTGCTATATAGCCTGCTGCGAGCATGAAATTGGCTAGAGCGAACGTTCGCACGAGTGCCTTTGAATTCCGCAGCGGCTTGCCTGAGAGTGACTTCACGAGGCGCTCGTCTCGTCGGACTCCAAGTCGATAGCTTCTCCACAAGAGCCATAGCGCTACAACCGCGAGTAGAAGATAGAGAAACACGGGCAGCATCCGAACTACGCCCGGTGGCGCAAGTAAGAGGAGATACGTCCCGGCCAGAACGAATGGGAGAGAAACTAGAGTCCACCGGAACGTTTTGCGAGCACGCTCTTGATCTGCGGGCGGTTGTTGCTTGAATTCCTTCGAGGACAGGACCAGTCTTGTCACGAGAAATGCAAATGCATAGACGCCCAGCGCGATGAGTACAAATGATGAGAGGGTTGGCATGACAGTTCCGATGCGGCCTAAGGAATGAAAGCGACCGCCCCGTCCCAAGTGAACCGCGCACTTGCGGGATAAGAGATCCACAGGCCACGATTGAAACTCAGATCTCTTATCAACTCACTTGTTTGCTGGAAGGGGAGGGCCATGAATTCCATTGTCACCATCGCAATCGGTCCGGCAAAGAATTTCTTTGCCGTGCATGGTGTTGTCTCCAAAGGATCACCGGCACTTTTGTGTGGCAGTGTGCCCGTGCCAAGCTAAGCGAACTCATCGCCGCGCCGTCGACATTGTCGTTGACATGGAAGCGTGCACTGGTGAACGGCAGCTTCGCGGTAGGGTTGCCAAGGCCCGCTCAGGGCCCGCTAGCGTCCCTCGCCGTGGGGCAGAATCCGGCCAAAACCGGACCTTCGACGTCGACCTCCCGCTTCTAGTAGGTGAACTGTACCGAGTACCTCCAGTCCCCGTTTTCCTCCTGGCTGACGGAGTACGACGCGGAGCGCCAGATGGTCCCGCGCTCACGGAAAAGGTCCGCGAGCGCGTAGAGGCTCGCATAGATTTCCTCGGTAGGGCTAACAGGCTCTGGCTGCCCGTCAGGCGACGTGATGACGATGGTCATCCGCTCATGCGAGCATTCCTGTTTCCTGTCGGCGACAAGGCTAGCTGCCCTCCACCATTCCGGGGTCGCCGCAATCAGGGCATTCGCTACCGCTGCGTCCAGCGGCGCTTGTCTTTCAAGCCATTCGTCCATCTATGATTCCAATGAGCCGTGTCGGCCCGGAAGGTAACATGCAACAGGCTCCAGCCGGCCAGAAGCAGACAGTCACGCTAAGGTGAATCGAGCTTCTGACGCTTGCCGAATTGCATCAATTCCCTGTGCTGGTAGGCGAAGACCCAATCGAGACTTTCTGACCAGACGGTGAGGTCATCACTGGCGGGATAACAGAACGAATCCCAGTAGTGCGCGAATATTCCCCAGGTTGTCGAAATCGCAGTCCTTGGCCCCCAAGAAAGGAAGATGCGTGTCTCCTTATCGTCATGGCAAGTTAACAGCCAATTCGTAGCGTGAATGGGGTCGATGTCGCTGGTTTCTAGGCACTTGATCGAGAACAGGCTCTGATTCAGGCCATCTGTTCCATTGAAGGCTAGAGATTGTTCAAATAGTGCATCCGACAATGCAAATTCCAGCGGCTCGATTCGTAAAAGAACGTCAAGCGGGATTGGTGTGTACTTTTCGTCCGTCCAACGCCAAGCGAGGGGGAAATCCTTTAGGGACATGACGTGAGAAGTTCTTTCTAGGATGAGTGATGGAGCTTAACCAGTCCCGCAGAGGCAGGTTTGGGAAGCTATCAAGGACGGCTGTGGGCCCAAAGCCGCCTCGGAAAAAGTCGTGGAGCAACAGACCCTCACTTCGCAACGCAGCCTCCCTCAAGGCGTCCCATCATCGTAAACATCGCAGTCAAACCCCTGCAACACGGCCAGCGCAGGCAACGCAAAGCGCTTCTCCTGGCTGGTCTTGAGCCGTCCCTTGACCCGTTCAGAAGTGATGAACTTGCCGCTCAGGTAGTTGACGCTGCTGCGGCCACCTTCCTTGCCAGAGGTCCAGACGGTCTCCTTGCCGATCAGCTCAAAGTCGCCGCGCTGTGGGTTGAAACGGAACTGCAGTGTGGTGTGGCCCGACGCGTTGTCTTCTGCCTTGTCCACCGCAGTGACCAACAGCGATGAGCCCTTGGCCTCCAGGTTGAAGAACTTCTGGGCCCGGCAGTAACTGGCAGAGGCAGACAGTGGCGCGTACTGGCCGCCCGGCTTGCCTGCCAGAACCACCAGGCGGATTTCCATGGGCCGGTCCGAAGGGCCATTGACTTCATTGAGAAGCAAGGCGATGTCTAGCACGCCGTCACCGTTCCAGTCGCCGGTGGTGGAAGTCCACTCCACGAACGTCCGCTGTGGAAACAGGGCTGCGATCGCTGCATCGGGGTGGGCAAAGGCCGGGGTTTGGGCGAGTGCGCAATTGGTGGCTGCGGCCAGGACGACGGCGAAGGCGAAGGCCAGGATGTTGTGAACGCGTGGCATGGAATACCTCTTGTTGGCGCTGAATCGTAGCTGCGTCGCAGGCATGGTGTGTCAATCTTGGCGGCTTGGCTGTCGCAACAGCGCCCCCAGCACCAGCGCCTCGGCCACCACTTCCAGCCCTTCTTCCAGCGTGCCCAGCAGGGCGGGCAGCTCGGGCAGGCGGGGCCAGTGCGCTTGCACTTCGGGCCATTGGTCCACACCTATCGCCAGCCAGCCCACCGCCAGGCCCGCCCACAGCAGCGCGCGGGTGCCGGGGTGCCACAAGGCGTGGTGCAGCCAAGCCATGGTGAGCAGGCCCACCACCGCCACGGCGAGTATGGGGGCTTCGCGCACGGGGGCCCAGCGGCAGGCGTCCGTCCATTCATGGCAGCGGAACTTCCACAGCTCGTGCAGCATGAACTGCTCGTCCAGCGCCAGTACAAAAAACGCAAGCGCCAGCCAGGCACCCAGCCGCCGGGGCAAGGCGCGGTCCCCCACCATCCGCAGGGTCGTGATGCTGAGCGCCAGCAGCAGAGCACTCGACAGCCACGACACCGGCGAGCCGTCCGAGCGGAAGGCGCGCTCCCACTGCGGCGCATACATCCAGCCACTGAACAGCAGGAAGCCCAGCACGGCCGTCAGCAGTGCGGGCGCAACCCCGGTGTGGGGCGTGGGGCGGCAATCAACAAGGCGCGAGCGGGCGGTGGTGTGCGGGGGCATGGCGGGGAGGTGGCCGCACGCTGAGAGGCAGCGCGGCGGGCGGTGGAACCGGATTGTGGGCAAAAAGTGCCGGTAGCGCTGGACTTTATTGCACCTTTTGCTATGTAGTTGATAGCTGATGCGGGCGACAGGTTTGCCCGCACCATGGCCTGTTCACGCTGGACGAATCACTACAGAATCGGGCATCCATTCCCCAGGCAACCCGGCATGACCCTCCCGATCGATCCGTCCCGCACGGCATTGCCGCCCGTGGCCCAGTTTCTGGCCGAGGCGGCGCTGCAGCGGCAGACGGCGTTGCTGGGGCTGGACAAGCCCAAAGCCGCCACACCCCCGGTACCCGCTGCACCCTCGCCGTTACCCACTGCAGACCCCAGCGCACCGCCGCCCTCGGTCACCTCACCCAGCCCGCCCGGCGGGCCGCTGCCTACACCGGCGGACCAGGCCAGCATCTCGCCCCGGGCGCGCGAACAGTTGGCGGCGGGCTTCGACCCGCGCAGGGCGGGCGGGGCCGATGGCCGCTTGCAGGGCGCAAGGGGCGAAGGCACTGCGCGGGCCGCACCACCAGGGTCGTCGGCGCTGCCGCGTGGCGCAACCATGGCGGCGCAGCCCAATGCGGCAACCTCCGCTGCCTCCGCCACAAGTGGCACGGCCTGGCCCGCGTCGGGCCTCAACGCACCGTTGCTGCGGATGGTGAGTGCCCTGGTCGCACAGGTCACCGCCCAGGCCGGAGTGCCGCAGCGCGTGGTGGCCGCGCAGCCCTGGCCCATCGGCATGGCGCAGGCGCTGGAGAGCGGCGCGCTGGATGCCGACCAGCCGCCGCTGCAAACCTGGCTGGTGCGCCAGGGCGTGGTGGCGACCCCCGAGGGGCCGCGCGGGCTGGCGCTCACCCTGCGTGCCCCGGTGCCGTGGCTGGCGGCCCAGGCGTCATCTGCCGCTGCGGGCGCGGCGGCGGCGCAAGTCGGCGCAAGCCTGGGCGCGGGCGCCAGCGCTGCGGGCGGCGCGCTGCAGGTGCCTTTTGCGGGCGGCGGCCAGGCGTTGCAATCGGGGGTCATGGCCTTGGTGTTGCAGGGCATGGATGCTGCCGCGCCGCGCACCAGCGCGCTGCTGGTGCTGGACCTGCAACCGCAACTGGCTGCCACCGTGTATGGCCGCGACATGCTGCAGCAGGCCACAGTGCGCCTGGACCCCTGGACCCAGATGGCCGTGCTGCATGCCAGCGGCCAGGTGCCGCGCGAGGACGCGCGGGCGCGCAACGGGGATTCGGGCCTGTGCGAGACCGTGGGCTGCCCGTATGCAGCGCGCGCAGAGTGTGCGCAGCCCTTCTGTCTGGCGCTGCGCGGCGTGTTGCCGCCCGAACCGGTCGGGCCAGCGCCGTCTGCCTGAGGGCGCTCCCGGATGTTCTCTAACGACTGTGTGCGAAGTCGTGCCCACCACCGGGCAGGGTGCGTGAGGGCTCCCACGCAGGGCGGGTGGTGTGTTCGCTCTGGCGTACAGGGGTTGCGGCCACTGCTGCCGCACTGGCCGTCTCCGCCGGGGCGGCAGCGCCCACGCTGCGCACCAGGTCTGCATGGCGGGCGCGGGTGATGGGGTAGGCCATCAGCAGCGGGATGGCCAGCACCAGGCACAGCGCCGGCAGCAGGCCCGTCATGGCCGTGATGCCTTGCAGCGCCTGGGCAGACTGGGCCACGTTGGGCACATAACCGGTCAGCTCCAGCATGCCGGCCACCAGCACCGTGGCCAGGGTGCGAGCCAGCTTGTCGACCAGGCCATACAGGCCGTAGTACATGCCGGTCTGCCGCTCGCCCGCTTGCATGTGGCCGTGGTCGATGGTGTCGGGCACCATGGCAAACGGCACGATCCAGTGCGCGCCCATGCCAATGCCCACCACCACCAGGATGCCCGTCACCAGGGCCTGCTGGCCTGGGCCCACCCCGTACAGCGCCACCAGCCCCGCACAGCAGAACACCAGCCCGAGGATGTAGGCCCGGTTTTTCTCCCAGCGGTCCACCACGCGCTTCCACACGAACAGCGAGACACCTACCACCGCGAGCAGGATGCCCATGAAGCGTGGCAAATCGCCCTTGTCGCCCTGCAGCTGGTAGATGACGAAATAAGCGAGCGAGGCCTGCACCAGCGTGAGGCCCAGCCGCACCAGCCCGGCTGCGCTCACCAGCATCACAAACGGGCGGTTGCGCAGCGTGGCCAGCAGGGTGCTGCGTACCGATGTCCAGCCGGGTGTGGCTGCTGGAGGGTTTGGTGCGGCAGGCGATAAGTCGCCGGTGGTGGCGGGTTCGCGCACGCGCCAGGCCACCACGGCGACGGCCACCCCGGCGGCCAGCCCGAAACAGGCGCCGGCCAGTGCGTAGCCCGTGCGTGCATCGGGCGCGGCCCGCACCAGCAGGGGCATGAACACGCTGCCCGCAAAAAACCCCAGCAGGGCACCCATGGATGCAAAAGCCGTGAGGCTGGTGCGCTCGTCGTAGTCCTGCGTCATGTTGGCGGCCATGGCCTGGTAGGGCAGCTGTACCAGCGTCATCACGGTGTCGAACAAGGTGTAGGTGACGGCGATCCACACAAACGCTGCCCAGGGGCTCAGGCCTGGCGGCACCATCCACACGGCGGCAGCCACCACCGCCAGGGGCAGGGCGCCGTAGATCAGGTACACGCGGTGGCGGCCGTGGCGCGAGCGCGTGCGGTCGGTCAGCCAGCCAAACAGCGGGTCGTTGATGGTGTCCCACACCTTCCCCACCAGCAGCGCCGCACCGGCCACGGCCGGAGGCACCAGGGCCACATCGGTGTAGAAGATCATGAGCAGGAAGCTCATGGCCGCAATCAGCATCTGCAGGCCGACGTTGCCCACGGCGTAGCCGAGCTTGGTGCCCAGGCTCAGCCGGATGTGTGGGGTGTACTGCATGTTCATGGGGGCTGTCATGGGTGCGCGGATGCCATTGCTTCGGCCTGGGGAGCAGTCGCCTTCGAGCTCGCCACAGGCTCTGCGCGCGCCGTGTGCGCCGCGCTGCTGCGCGGCGGCATGGCCTCCAGCATCAGGCGCACCTCGCGCCGCAGCATCTTGTTGAGGAAGCTGCGCGGAATCTCGGTGACCAGGCGCACATCGTCGGGCCGCATCTCGGGCGGCAGGTGTTGCACCAGAAACTCTGCCAGATCGTGCTCCAGGGCCTGGGTGCCCCGGTCGTTGCGCCAGCTTTGCCGCAGGCTGGCCACCAGCACGGCGGCGGTGCCATGCTGCACCAGGCAGGCCTCCTTGACGGCCGGGTGGCAGTGCGCCACTTCCTCGATCTCGCGCGGGTTGAGTGCCTGGCCGTGGCGCACCACGCGGTCGGCGCTGCGGCCCAGCACGTGCAGATAGCCCGCAGCATCGAAATAGCCCAGGTCGCCCATCACCACCCAGCCGTCGCGCAGGGTCTCGCTGGTCTTTTCCGGGTCCAGCCAGTAGCCATCAAACCGCACCGGCGTCTGCACGGTGATCAGGCCCATCTGGCCCAGCGGCAGCGGCGCAAACTGCTCGTCGCGGATGACCACGTCCACGCCCGGCATCACGCGGCCCACGGTGGAGAGGATGTCGTTACCCAGCGGGTTGCCTTGCGCGTCCACATGCTCGTGGGGCAGCAGCCAGGTGATGGGGGGCAGGGCCTCCAGGCAGCCGTAGCCCTGCTGGAAGATGGGCCCGAAGCGGCGGATGGCCTCGGCGATCTTGGGCGCGGGCATCATCTCCGAGCCGTAGGGCACATGGGTCAGCGACGACAGGTCGTACTGGCCCAGCGTGGGCTCGTCCAGCAGGTCGATGATGGCCGAGGGCGACAGGAAAGCGCGCGACACGCGGTGCTTCTGGATCAGCCCGGCCAGCGTGGTGGCGCGAAAGTCCTCGGGCATCACCAGCGCCGCACCCGCCAGCAGCGTGGGCAGCACCAGGCCCGAGCCCGGGCCGGTGAGCGGCAGGCCCAGCATGTTCAAGTCCGGCCCGTTGGCGGGCGGCTTGAAGTCGATGGCGCGCGAGATCAGGCGCACGCTGTCCAGGTACTTGCGGTTGCTGTAGCCGATGGACTTGGGCAGGCCCGTGGTGCCCGAGGTCATGTGCAGCGCGAACACATCGTCCTCGTGCACATCGGCCGTTCCCGCAGAGGGGGTCTGCTGCGCCAGGGCGCGCTCGTATTCATCCCCCAGCGCCAGCACGCGCAAGCCGGGCAGCTGCTCGCGCACGGCCTGCAGGATGGGCGCGCTCAGCAGCGGGTCGTGGATGAACACCGTGGGCTTGACGCGGCCCATGGTCGTGAGCGCCGCATCGGCCGGCAGGTGCTTGTGAAAGCTGGCAAAGATGGTGCCGTTCTCGAACGTGGCCAGCCGGGTTTCGTACTGCTCACCGGTTTCGGGCAGCCAGGTGAAGACCACGTCGCCCTTCTTCACGCCCTGGGCCTGCATCCATGCCTGCAGGCGGTATACGCGGTCTTGCAGCTGCGCGTAGGTGAGGGTGCCGCGCCGGTCGATGAGCGCAGGTTTGTGGGGGTGCAGGCGATACGCCAGGCGGGCCACGGAGCGCGCGGTGCGCAGGCGGCTGAGCAGAAAGCGCGCCAGCAGGCTGCGCAGGGATGGAAGGGCCACCGGAATCTCCCGAAGACGGCGTGAATGCGAAGTCCAGGCAGTTTTTCACGCAAGGTCCGGGGCAAAGATCACCATTTGTATGTGTACGTATCTTTTGGTTTCTGCGGCTGCTGCGCGGTCGTTTTGGGCTCTTGAACGGCTGGCGCATGGCATGGTCGCGTCGCCACGGCGCAACAGCCGCCGGGGGTTGGGCGGGGTGAGGGCAAAGAAAAACCGCCAGGGCTGGATCGCAGCGGCTGGCGGTGGTCTGACGGCCTGCCCCGGGTAAGGGG
>NZ_QAIM01000684.1:0-1501 GCF_003061035.1 Acidovorax sp. HMWF018 | reverse complement strand
GCCACCGACCCGGGGCTCACCATCAACTGGAATCCCTTCACCGAAACCTGGCGCAACCTCAAGCTGGCACACGAGAACATCGTGGTGTTCCGCTCGCTGCTGGGCATCAGCTGGATGTGGTTCTTTGGCGCGGTGTTTCTGAGCCAATTCCCCAGCCTGGCCAAGAACGTGCTGCATGGCAACGAGCAGGTGGCTTCGCTGCTGCTGGTGGTGTTCTCCATCGGCATTGGTGTGGGCTCGCTGCTGTGCGAGGTGCTGTCGCGCCGCCATGTCGAGATCGGCCTGGTGCCACTGGGCGCCATCGGCATGAGCGTGTTCTCCATCGACCTGTATTTCGCGTCGCGCAGCCTGCCACCGTCCGAGATCATGGGCCTGGCCGCCTTCGTGGCCCAGGGCGCCCACTGGCGCGTGATGCTGGACCTGGCGCTGCTCAGCCTGTTTGCGGGCCTGTACAGCGTGCCCATGTATGCGCTGATCCAGATGCGCAGCCAGCCCACACACCGCGCGCGCATCATCGCGGCCAACAACATCCTCAACGCGCTGTTCATGATCGGCAGCTCGCTCATCGCCGGCGCCCTGCTGGGCGCGGGCTTCACGGTGCCCCAGATCTTCCTGTTCACCGGCCTGGCCAACGCCGTGGTGGCGTTCTACATCTTCATGCTGGTGCCCGAGTACCTGCTGCGCTTCATCGCGTGGGTGTCGTCGCGGTTCGTGTACCGCTTCAAGGTGCAGGGCGATGAAAACCTGCCGTCCACCGGCGCGGCCATCCTGGCGTGCAACCACGTGAGCTTTGTGGATGCCGTGCTGCTCATGGCCGCCAGCCCGCGCCCCATCTACTTCGTGATGGACCACCGCATCTTCCGCGTGCCGGTGCTGGGCTGGCTGTTCCGCCTGGCCAAGGCGATCCCGATTGCGCCGTACAAGGAAGACCCGAAGACCTATGAAGCCGCCTTTGACCGCGCCGCCCAGGTGCTGCGCGAAGGTGACCTGCTCGCCATCTTCCCCGAGGGGGGCATCACCAAGGACGGACAGCTGCAGGAGTTCAAGGGCGGCATCATGAAGATCATCGAGCGGGCGAAGGCCGAGGGTGTCGAGGCCCCGGTGATCCCCATGGCGCTGACCAACCTGTGGGGCTCGTACTTCAGCCGCATCGAAAAGGGCGGCGCCATGGTGCGGCCCTTCCGCCGGGGCTTCTACAGCCGCGTGGGGCTGAATGTGGGCTCTGCCGTCGCGCCGACCGAGGTGCAGCCCACGCTGCTGCGCGAGCGGGTGCAAAAGCTGCTGACGGCCTGACCGAGGGGCGTGCAAGCCGCCCGTGGCTGGGCGGGCTCAGTCCGCCCGGATCTGCGCGCGCTGGGCAATGGCGCGCATGCGTGGCAACTCGTCTTCGATCTGCGCCAGCACGGCATCGCCCGTGGCGTAAGACGGCTCCAGCCCTGCGGCGATGAGCTTGCTGCGGATCTCGGCGTCCGCCATCGTATCGGCCAGTGCCTTGTGCAGC
>NZ_QAIM01000016.1:0-5763 GCF_003061035.1 Acidovorax sp. HMWF018 | reverse complement strand
CGGCATGGGCGGCCGCTGTCGTCCACAAGACAGGGCTTCACCCGCCCCTTGCCACACCATACGGCCATGACAACGAAACCCTCCTGGTTTGATGGCTTTGCCACTCGGCGCATCACCACCTCGGGCGCGGAGATCTTTGTGCGCACCGGCGGCACCGTGGGCGCGCCCCCGCTGCTGCTGTTGCACGGCTTTCCGCAAACGCATGCGCTGTGGCGCCGCGTGGCGCAGCAATTGGCACGCGACTACTGTCTGGTGCTGCCGGACTTGCGCGGTTATGGCGACTCATCCCACGCGCCCGGCCTGCCCGACCACAGCAACTACAGCAAACGCGCCCTGGCGCAGGACATGGCCGAGGTGATGACCACGCTGGGCCACGACACGTTCTACCTGTGCGGCCACGACCGGGGCGGCCGTGTGGCCCACCGCCTGGCGCTGGACCACGCCGCGCGTGTGAAGAAGCTGTGCGTGATCGACATCGCCCCCACGCTCGACATGTACGCGCGCACCGACATGGAGTTTGCGCGCGCCTATTACCACTGGTTCCACCTGATCCAGCCCGCGCCGCTGCCCGAGACCATGATCGGCAGCAACGCCCGCGCCTACCTGCACGCCAAGCTGGGCGGCTGGGGCAGCGCGGGCCTGGCCCACATCGAGCCCCAGGCACTGGCCGATTACGAACGCTGCTTTTGCACACCCGAAGCCATCCACACCGCCTGTGAGGACTACCGCGCCAGCGCGGGCATCGACCTCGACCAAGACCGTGACAGCCGCGCGCGCGGCGAGAAGATCACCTGTGACACCCTGGTGATCTGGGGCGCGCACGGCGTGGTGCACCGGCTGTTCGATCCGCTGGCGCTGTGGCAGGCGCAGTGTGCGGGCGTGGTCACAGGCCATGCCGTTGCGGCGGGGCACTTCATCCCCGAACAATTGCCCGAGGCCACGGCCCAGGCGCTGAGCGCCTTCATGCGCTGACGACCAGGTCGGACACGGCCCGAAAGGGCAATCGAAAGGATCTGCCGTGCATTTGTTCACGCGCTACGCGGCCACCATGCCCCGTGCAGTGCGCACAGGTGCCCTTGCGTTCCTAGAATCCGCCGCTTCGCACGCTGCGGAACCCTTGGCCAGCACCGGTGGCTGGCCAGCCATCACCTTCCGCAGCGCCCCCCACTGTGCCTTGCCGATTGCGTGACCATGCCTCCCTTTACCGCGACCCAGAACCAACTGCTCACCGAGCATCTGCGCAGCTTTCTGCCAGGCATCGAACCCGAGGCGCTGGAACTGCTGCGCGCCCAGCTGGAGTGGGTGGAGGTGCCCGGCGGCAGCACGCTGATGACCCAGGGCGAGCCCGGCGAATCGATGTACCTCACCGTCAGCGGCCGCCTGCGCGCCTATGTGCGCAGTGACGACGGCCACAGCGGCACGCAGCGCCGCGTGGCCGACATGGGCCGGGGCCAGGTGATTGGCGAGATCAGCCTTTTCACCAACGCACCCCGTGCCGCCACCGTGGTCGCCGTGCGCGACTCGGTGCTGGTGCGCCTGACCAAGGACGTGTTCAAGACCCTGCTGGCCAGCAGCGCCCAGGTATCGATTGCGCTCACGCGCCAGATCATCCAGCGCCTGCAGTCGGGCACCGCCGCCCATACGGCCGCGCAGGAGCGCCCGGTGGCCATGGGCCTGCTGCCGGTGAGCAGCGGCGTAGACCTGCAGGCTTTTGGCCAGCGTCTGGCGCGCCACCTCGGCACGGTGGGCCGCGTACGGGTGGTGGACTCGACCACCGTGGACGCCGAATTGCAGGAGCCAGGCATTGCGCAGCGCGAAGGCGCCGACGCCACGGCCAACCGCCGCATTGCCATGCTGCTCGACGAGATCGAGGCCCGCAACGACTTTGTGCTGCTGCTGGCCGACCCCGAGCCCTCCCCCTGGACACGCCGCGTGAGCCGCCACTGCGACGAGTTGCTGCTGCTGGCCGACGCGCAGGCCGAGCCCGCCATCCACCCCATCGAGGAAAACTGCCTGCTGCGCCGCGCGCCCCTGGCCGAGGCCGCCGAGATCCTGGTGCTGCTGCACCCGGAAGGCACGCAGTGCCCACGTGGCACCCAGCAATGGCTGGACCGCCGCCCGGTGGCCGACCACGTGCACGTGCGCCCCACCCTCGACCGCGACATGGCGCGCCTGGCCCGCATCCAGAGCCGCACGGCCGTGGGCCTCGTGCTGGCGGGCGGCGGCGCACGCGGCTTTGCGCACCTGGGCATCTACCGCGCCTTGCAGGAAGAAGGCGTGGAGATCGACTGTGTGGGGGGCACCAGCATCGGCTCGGTGATGGCCGCATATGTGGCGTCCGACCAGCCGCTGGCGACGGTGATGGCCAACGCGCGCGAGGCATTCCGCACCAACCCCACGGGCGACTGGAGCCTGCTGCCGCTGATGTCGCTCATCAAGGGCCGCCGACTGCGCCACATCCTGCACGAGGCCGTGGGGAGCTTGGTGGGCTTCCCGGCCCAGGTGGAAGACCTGTGGAAGAACTACTACTGCGTGGCCACTAACTACTCGCGCGCCAGCGAACAGGTGGTGCGCCGTGGCAGCCTGGTGAAGTCGCTGCTGGCCAGCATCTCCATCCCCGGCGCGCTGCCACCCGTGGTGCACGACGGCGACCTGCTGTGCGATGGTGGAACGTTCAACAACTTCCCAGTGGATGTGATGCGCAGCAGCATGCGCGGCGTGGGCACGGTGATTGGTGTGGACCTGAACTTCCGCAAGCCCCGCCGCATCGAGCTGGACGACATCCCCAGCAGCTGGGCCCTGCTGCGCGACAAACTGCGCCCGCGCGCCCAGCGGCGCTACAAGCTGCCCTCGCTGGCCAGCTACCTCATGCAGGTCACCATCCTGTACAGCATGTCGCGCCAGCGCCAGTCGCAGCAGCTCACCGACCTGTACTTCAACCCCCCCATGGACCGCGTGGGCATGCTGCAGTGGAACCGGTTCGAGCAGATCGTGCAGCAGGGGTATGCGCACGGCATCCAGGTGCTGGACGCATTGGACGACACCAAGCGGCGGCGCATCGGTAGGTTGCGCACCGGCTGAGCGCACATCGCCGTGCCGGTCCCCCAGGTGGCATGCAGCGTTCCGGCCGGGGTGTAGCATGGACGCCCTTGAGGAGGAGAACCCATGCACCCCAACGCCCAGACCCTGCAACGCTTCTACACCGCGTTTGCGCAACTGGACCACGCCACCATGGCCGCCTGCTATGCGCCTGACGCCACGTTTGACGACGAAGCCTTTTCCCTGAAAGGCCGTGAGCAGGTGGCAGGCATGTGGCGCATGCTGTGCACTGCGACCAAAAAGCCCGGCGCCGCCGAGCACTGGAAGCTGGAGTTCAGCGGCATCGACGCCGATGCCAACGGCGGCAAGGCGCACTGGGAGGCGTACTACCTCTTCAGCGCCACGGGGCGCAAAGTGCACAACATCATCGACGGCACCTTCACCTTCACGCCCGACGGGCTGATTGCCACCCACCGCGACCGCTTCAACTTCTGGCGCTGGGCCCGTCAGGCACTAGGTGCACCAGGGCTGCTGCTGGGCTGGTCGCCATCGCTCAAGCGCAAGGTGCGGAGTACGGCAGCGGGGAATTTGAAGAAGTTTCTGGCGCAGGGTTGACGGCTCTCGGCTAGGACAGGACGCTGCCGACAGCGGCAAACTAAGGACAGAGCCAGATCCAGAGGATCGAAGGCAAAATCCGTGGTCATCAACGTACTCAGGAGCCTGCTCAAAAACCCGGGCAGTTCAGGTCATAACAGCGCCGTCAGTACGCGCACGCTGTTTATAAGTCAGCCATCAGCGCCTGCCGTTCGCAATCGGCTTGATTACGTTATTTGGATGCTTCTCGCACTCTAGGTGAACTCGATACACGTTCACCCAGCCGCTCCAGCATGTCTTTCATTGACTTGTTTACAGCTTCGCCAAGCACAGTCGAGCCACCCTCGCATGCGCCGCCCGAATCACCCTCTGCCATTCGCGACCCGCTCGCCGATGTTGCAAATAGTGTTCCTGATTGCCCACGAATATTTACGGAAACTGCGATATCACCGCTTGACGTACAAGTACCAGACCAAAACCCCATTTGACAAGACAGACGAGGACTAAACTCCTCCAATCGAGTAGTAATGACACCATTCAGCGAATCTCTCTGCAGAGTTTCAATGGTTGGAGCGACAGGCCGAACCTCTACATTTTCAAAAATTTGCTCATACACGCGGCGAAGTGACGAAACCAAACTGTCGTCAAGCGAGACAGGATAGTTGTGCGCAGAACACACGTGAGAGCTCGGCCTCACTTGCTTTGAAACATTTTTAAGACCATCGTCCATCACTGCCACCCACCGACCAGGCACCTTCGTGTCGTACGACGTGTGGATGTTGACTGTGCCGACAGACGCTGGCTTTACGTTGTAAGCACAGCCTGAAAGGAACAGTGCGAGTACTGCAATAACGGAAGCGATACGCATTAGTTGAGCCTGTAGTAGTTTGTAACATTACATTTCAGCACAGAACGTTACTGCGGGCAAGGCAGCGAATTAGCAATTGAAACCTGCCGACATCGAGCCTCTCTGTAAGCGCCACATGGCATCGCACACTCTAGTACTACTCCATGATCTGTAGGCTGGTACCCGCGTTTCTCGCCATGTCGTAGGCAGGGATCCGCCGGCAACTGCCTTTGACTGCATAGAAGGGACAGAGGCTATAGGGTGGGCAATGCCAGCCACGAACGAGAACGCAATCACCTCAGGGATAAGCGCAAACGTGGCCACCACGCCTGAGAGTAATTCACGCGGGATGCTGGGTGCCTAGTCGACGCACATGCGGGACAGAAAAGACGACATCAGGGAAACGGAGTGATGCCAAACAGAACCCGCCCGAAGGCGCGCGGCAGGGAAACAAGCATGACTGTCCTCTGGCGCATATCCCAGAATATCCAACAGCTACAAAATTAGTAGCAATTTAGTCACATCAAGCCCCGTGGCATTTCTTGTACTTCTTGCCGCTGCCGCAGTGGCACGGGTCGTTGCGCCCCGGCTCGGGCGCCTTGCGCACGGTCTCCACGCGCGGGCCCATGCTCTTCCACAACTGGCGCAGGTCGTACACGGCCCAGATGGCTTCGCCGAAGGCCTCGACGCGCGCCTGGCTGGTGCTGGGTGGGCCGTCTTCGTCGTACATGCAGACTTCGGGCTTGCCGGTGTCGTCTTCGGTCAGGGCAACGATGCGGTCCAGCGCGTCATCCAGCCACTTGGCCGCTTCCTTGTCGCGCGGGGCGGCCCAGTCTTCGGGCCAGTTTTCCACCGCAAACATGAAGCCCAGGGCCCACACCTGGCCGAAGGACGGGATCTCCTGGTCGTCGCCCATTTCGGCGCGCTGTTCGTCGGTGAGGCTGGCCACCGCGCCGCGCATGTCCATGGCTTCGGGCTGGAAGGTGCGGTCGTCGTCCAGTGTCTTCACGTCGGTGTCGAGCTGGGCCACGATCTCGTTCCAGCGGCGCATCCACAGGTCCATGAAACGAGCTTGCTGGGCGGCGTCGGCAAACGCGGGCAGCAGGGGCAGCGGCTCGCCCTCGGCCACGTCCAGCTCGGCGCCGTCGCCCAGCAGCATGGGCAGGTATTCGGCCGGGCCGATGGGGCGGCGACTGCGCATCGGGGCTGCCACCGATCCACACGCGGAAGTCGTGCGACGGCAGCTGCGTGGGCGCGAGCGAGTGGTTCACCCATTCATAGCC
>NZ_QAIM01000683.1:0-2187 GCF_003061035.1 Acidovorax sp. HMWF018 | reverse complement strand
AGCAGCAGCAGCAATCCGTTTCAGACCATCGAGCGCAAGGACGTGGGCATCACGCTGCGCATCCGCCCCCAGATCAGCGAGAGCGGTTCTGTGCGCCTGTCGATCTACCAGGAGGCTTCATCGGTTTCATCCAGCACCTCGCCTGGAACGACCAATGCGGGCCCGACCACCAATAAACGTGCCATTGAATCATCGGTGGTGGTGGGCGACGGAAAAATCATCGTTCTAGGCGGTCTTATCGAGGATAGCTACACCAGCGATGCGGCACGCCTGCCGGTGCTCGGAGAGCTCCCCGTTTTGGGTGGATTCTTCCGTTCCATGAGCCGCACGCGTAAGAAGACCAACATGCTCGTCTTCCTTCGACCGGTCGTGATGCGCGATGAGGACGCCCTCAACGCGATTTCTCTTGACCGCTACGACTTCATCGGTGCGCGCCAGCGCGAGTTGCCGTGGGATGCCACACAGGTTCTGCCGGAAACATCGATGCCAGTGGTTCCTGCACTCTCGCCACGGTGAATGTCTTCAAACTTGTTTCATCAACGTGTCCACGCAAAGGAGTTTTTATGCGATTGGTTAATTTTGGAATTGCCCTCTGTCTCGTTGTTGCCGCACCGGCCAGCGTTTTCGCGCAGACCCCTGTGATGCCGGGAAAATGGGAACTGACGAGTACGTACAAAGGTGTCCCATTCGGCGGTGACGGGGAACGGACCCGAACAGTGTGCCTTTCGGCGGAAACGCTGGGAGCGCTTCCTGAAAAGGCACTTATCCAGGCCTCACCGCCGCCAAGCGACGACGCTTCAAGCTTAAAGTCACCGAAATGTGAGTATTCACAAGTTCGCCGGGATGGCGCTAGCTCTGCCTGGACGGTAAGTTGTGAAGAGCCAAAGATGGCTGGAAACGGTAGCGCGACGATGCTCTCGCCGGAGCAGGTGGATCTTCAGGAAACGCTGGAGCTGAAGATGGGTTTCATGGCTCGCTCAATTCAGCACGGCGTGCGAGCACGTCGCGTCGGTGACTGCTCATGAGTCCCCGTTCTCTGCTGAAATTTATGAGTGCTGATTGGCGCCTTTCAAATAAATGCGAAGTCCATCGCGGCGATGGCGGGCTTCTCTATAAAGTAAACAAAACCTCTAAGTAACCGACAACAACTTTGAAACAAGCAACCTCAGGCGTGTCACCACCAGTCGAGCCCCTTCGGACAATGGCCGTTGGCGCGTCAGACTCAACGCGATGGTCCGGCGAATACCAGGACTTGTGACACGGCAGGCGCTCAGCACGCCGGCCTCCACTTCCTGCGCCACTGCTGTGATTGGCAGCAACGTAAAGGCGTGCCCACTGATCGCAACGTCCTTCATGGCGGTCGCGGTGTCAACTTCCATGACGATGTCAAGCGTCACGTTGTGGCGACGCGAAAGTACGTCTAACGTGGTGCGCAGGCCATTGGGCACGGCAGGTAGCACCATGGGGACGCCGCTAAGTGCGCGAAACGGTACGGTCTCTCCGGCGAATTTTGGGTGGCCTGTCTTGCCAATCAGGAAGGTTTCGACCTTTCCTAATACGTCCTCGCCGCGCAGTGCAGTGGAACCATAGCGGTTCACCACAATCATGTCGAGTCGCCCCGATGTACCCAAAACGCGCGTCTGGGGCGAGCCGTTCAGCCCCGTAATCGCGGCTTGTCCGCCGCCTTACGACTTGGCACGAGGCTTCATGCGGAAGCTTATGCCCATGCGATTGATGGCATTCATGGCTGCAATCGTGAGAGTCAGGTCCACCAGATCCTTCTCTCCGAATGCGGCCAATGCGGCCGAATAGGCCTCATCTGAAGCGTGAGTCTCGCTCACCAGCGTGACTTCCTCGCTCCACGCCAACGCCGCGCGCTCCTGTTCAGAGAATAGGTATTGG
This sequence comes from Acidovorax sp. HMWF018, assembly GCF_003061035.1. Lineage (NCBI taxonomy): Bacteria > Pseudomonadati > Pseudomonadota > Betaproteobacteria > Burkholderiales > Comamonadaceae > Acidovorax > Acidovorax sp. HMWF018. The sequence continues at coordinate 285 of NZ_QAIM01000683.1, read as the reverse complement.
GCCTCGTGCCAGACAGGGATGAGTACCAGCTTTTCAACCGACATGCCTTCAGCAAGTAGGTCACGCGTATGAATGTCGATGCAGTGCGCGCAACCATTGATCTGCGACACACGCAGGAAGACTAGGTGAGTCAGCAAACTCGGTAGGCCAGTGCTCTTGGTAACGAAGTGGTGCAGCGTTCCAGCAGCCTGGGCTGCTGCCGGTTTCGATGACACCTTGTTAAGGTGGAAGATGAAACCGGAGGTGGTTCATGGAGAGAAGAAGGACATTCAGCCGCGAGTTCAA
>NZ_QAIM01000176.1:3257-5580 GCF_003061035.1 Acidovorax sp. HMWF018 | reverse complement strand
TGCCCGCCCCGAACGACTCGTCACCCTTGCCGGAGCCAGCGTGTTTACGCCAGTCGAACTTGCCCTCGTGGCGGATGGGCGAATCGTGCGTGGCGGCGAACCCACCGCGCTGCAGGTCGTTGTGGATCTCGGTCGACATGGCGCTCAGCCTGCGCGCGCCAGTGTCGGACCAGTCAGCCCCACCGGGCTGCGCGCTGGATTTTGGGGCTTCCTTGGCCGCCACCTCCGGGGCAGCCTGAGAGGCCTTCTGCAGCAGCTTGGCGTAGTTGGCCAGGTTCACCTTGTCGGCGCTGGCGGTGGGCGCCATGGCTTTCGTGAGAGCCACCTTCTGCGCGTCGCTCAGCTTGTCGGCCAGCAGGATGGCCTTGGCGGCTTCACCGCGCAGGGACATCAGCTGCTTGGCTTCGGCGGGGCCCAGGTCCAGGCTGGCGATGGTGTCGGCGTTCAGCGCGTGGGCCAGCGGCATCACGTAGTGCTGCCCACCCACCGCAGAGGTCTCGCGGGCCTTGGCGTCAGCGATGAACTCAGGGCGCTGGGCGCTGCGCAGGCGCGACTCGATCATCGCTACGCCCGAGGCGAAGTCTTTGCGCAGAGCGGACACGATGGCCTCGCCGCGCGCAGGGGCCTGGCGCATGGCCGACATCTTGTTCTCTGGGCCGACAGACACATCGGCGGCCTTGGCCGTGGTGCGGAACTGCTGGTCGGCGAACTCGTCAGGCACGGCCCCGGGCTTCTGCTTGGGGAAGAAGTCCAGGGGCGTGGCGTTGTCGCCGGAAGTCTTGGCGTCGGCCGCGCGGGCGTCGCTGAACTGCTCGCCACTTTGTTTCAGGCCCAGGTTCTTGAGGAACTCCCGGCGCTCCTTGGCAGTGTTCAGGGCTGCGAACTGCGCCTCTTCCTCGGCGGTCATCGTCTGGCCCTGGCCGCGGCTGATCGAAGGCTCAGGTGCGGTGCCTTCGAGCGGGTCAGCGGTGTACACGTCACGGGCCTGTTCCTTGGCCACGGCTTCCTGGTCGGGCCCGGCGGGGTCAGCGATCTTGCCGCGGGCTTCGGCGCGCTTCTTCTTGCCAGCCTGCATGGCGCCGTAGGTCGATGTGACCAGGCGCAGGCTCTTGGGTACGCCCTTGGCGAATGACTCGTACTCGCCCTGAGCGTTGATGCGAGTGGGCAGCTTCTCGTCGACCAGGCCGCTGTCCACCACGGCGGTGATGCCTTCCAGCAGGTCCGCCAGGTAGGCCTCGTTCTTGGCGCGGTTGGAGTTGTCCTCCTTCACATCGGCCTTGGTTTCGTTGCGGCTGCGCTGGGCGCGCACCCAGTTCACCAGGGTGTCGGCGCGAATGTGCAGCCCACGGTCCTTGGTGCGCAGGAGGTCCGACTGGAACGTGATGAGGTTGGCCTCGTCCAGGAACGCGTTCGTGTCGACGCCAGGCTTGCGCGAGGCCTCCAATGCCTGAGCACCAGCGCGGCCCATGCTCAGCAGCTCGGTCAGCTCGACGCGGTCGGGTACGGTGTCGCTCAGCTTCTCAGCCACAGCGACGTAGCGCTCCTTGAAGTAGGCCTCGGCGGCTTCCTTGATCTCTTTGCGCTCACCGGCGGACAGGCGCATCACGCGCTTGCCTTCGCCCTTCTGCTCCATGGTGTCCAGCACCGCGCGGTTGACCTTGTCGGCCATGGCACGGGCGGCGGCACGCTCACCCACCGACAGCTTCATGCTGCCAGCGTCCTGGCGCAGATAGTCGCGGTACACCGACAGGATTTTGGCGGGCTGGAAGTTCAGGTCTTTCATGACCTCGAGCGCGGACCGGGCGCCAACGCTGTGGCCAGTCTTCTCGGTGGCTTTCCCAAGGTCGGCGAGTTTGCGCTCCAGCGCGCTGCCACCGCCCAGCTCTTCCGACACGGTGTCGGTGAGCTTGAACAGGCCGGGACGTTTCACCGGGGCGCCGGCCAGTGGTTCCAGCCCCTCGGCCTCACGCTGCACGTTTTCGTCGCGGAAGGCCAGCTCTTCCGACTTGGACATCTTGCTGATGGGAGCGAACGGATCACGGCGGTCGGTGCTGCCGCGCAGGGACTGGCCGCCGGTGCGGGCGAAACCGTACACCTTGGGGCCCGAACCCTTCTCGGCTTTCTTCTCGCTCTGGCGCTTGTCGAAGTCCGTGGCTTGCTCGGCCTCATACTCGCCATCGTCGTTGACACCGGCCTCACCCTGGACGCCGCCGTCATTGACCGTGCCCTTCATGAGTTTGGCCGGAGCCGGTACAGCGTCGCGCACAACGCTCAGCATCTGGTCCAGAGCCTCTTGGCCGAACTTCTCGATCATGACCTTGCG
>NZ_QAIM01000176.1:432-3247 GCF_003061035.1 Acidovorax sp. HMWF018 | reverse complement strand
CGCAGGATCTCCTGCATGTCGGCGGCGGGGAGCATGGCCACCAGCTGGTTGGCTGCGGCGGTACGGACCTGCTCCGCCTGCTGCTGGCCCACCAGCGTGCGCCCTGCGGCCACCTCGCTGCGCAGCTGGTCGAACAGCTTGGCCGACTTCGGATCAGCCAGAGCCTGGAGCTCGTTCACGACCCCCTCGGCGCGGGCGCCCAGCGCCGTGCGCAGGGTGTTTGCGATGCGGCCGAGCGCCAGCCCAGAGCCGGCGCCTTTTGCACCACCCTTGTCGGCCAGGTGGGCCATCTCGTAGCCGGTGTCCTGCAGCAGCGCGGTGATGTTTTCCGCGCGCTTGCCGGTGATGCCGCGCTTGTTCAGCGCGGCCTGGGTCTCGGCCGCCAGCATCTCGCCGAAGACCTCGCCCCGGCGCTTGCCCTGAGCAGCAGCCGGGCTGTTCTGGGCACCTTGCACCACGCGGTCGGTGGCGGCGCGACCAGTGCGCTCCTGCCAGGCCTCGTAGCCCTTGGCGGTGTAGTCCTCACCCTGAGCGTTTTTCTTGCGCGCCTCGGCGGCTGCGCCGTCGAACACGGCCTTGCCGAACTTCACGGCGGCTTTGCCTGCCGTCACGGCACCCTTGCCCACGGCACTGGCGCCCTTCGAGGCCAGCTCTCCGAACGCTGCAGCGGCGCGGTCAGCGCGTGTAGCCAGCTGCTCGATCTCGTTGGTTTCGAGCACGTGCTGCGCGCCTTCATCAGCGATGGCCTGCTGCTGGACGTAGTCCTCGGTACCGGCCAAGCGGTCGAGAATCTCGGCTGCCTTGGGGTCTGCCTCAGCCATGTCGCTCAGGCGGTCAGCCACGAGCTGCGTGCGCTTCTCGGATGCGTCGGCGAACCAGGCATCGTTCTTGGTCGGGTCGGCCAGAACTTCAGGAGGTGGTGTGAGGTTCAACAGGTCGCGCTCCTCGGCCGAGACCTTGTAGCGGTCCACCAAGTCCGTGGCGCCGTCGCGCACATCGCCGGCCAGCTTGGCCAGGTCGAGCTTGCCGTCTTCGCCCCGGGCGAGATCCACGAGGTCGCCGAGCTTCTGCTTGCCCGCCGCCAACGCGGGGGCGCCGGCCTCTTTGGCCATGTCGAGAACGTCGCCAGCCTTCGCGCCGATCTGGTCGGCGGTCACACCGGCGCGGCGGTAACCCTTGTCTGCCACTGCACCAGCGACGGTGAATGGGCCCGCCCCGACGGCGCCGCCGGCGAACGAGTTCACGTTCTCCATGAAGTCGCCGCTGGTGTCGCGGTTCGGGTTCAGCATGCCCTGGGCCTGCTGGCTGCCGTAGCTCTGCAGGGCTTCGGTCGTGCCCTCGCCCAGCATCTCCAAGCCGATCTTCGGTACGGTGCCCATGCTCTTGAGGCCGGCGCGCAACCCGGCGCCTGTCAGCTGACGGCCCACGATGGCGGGCAGGGCAGTGTCGAGTGCCCCGGCGCCCACACCGTAGAGGTTTGCGGTGTTGTTCAGCTCTTCTGGTGTGGTGCGCGCCATCAGCTCGGGGTCACGCACCGCGTCGTTGTAGAACTCGCCCTTGAGCTGGCGCTGGTTGATACCGAACGCCGCCAGCGGGGCGCCGACGGCGCCGACCGCGCGGCCCACTTTACCGGCCGCCCCGGGCAGCATGCTGGCCAGACGACCTGCGCCCCCGAGGGCCGTGGCTGCTGCCACCGGCTCGACCATCGACGCAGCGCCCTGCCCTACCTGGCCCGCAGCCCAGCTCAGGCCGTCGCCGATGCCATGGATGTCTTCCAAACGCCCGACTGTCGGGGCCACGCGGGCTTGCTGCTGCTGGAGCGCGCCGATCTGCTGCCGGAGGCCGTCCGCTCGTGCGGTGTCGCCGGCGGCGCGCAGGGAGGCCTCTTCTGCGCCGAGGGCATTGATGTCGGTGCCAATGCGGCCCGCCTCCCAGCCACCGCGAAGGGAGTTGGGGCGGGCAGCTTCGATGTCAGCGGCCTGCCACTGCGCGTCCGGCGCGTTGTCGAGCCCAAAAAGAGGGTCGCGGAGGGTTGCCATGTCGGGGCCTTACTGGCGCGTTGCGCCGTTGTTCTGCAGGATGCGCAGCTGGGATTCGGTCAGAGTGCCTTGGGGCAGGTAGCGCGTGCCGCCGTCACGCAGCGAGATCTTCTTGTCGCCGCTGCGGACATCAGGCGTCGTGAGGCCTTCCCACATCCCTACATCGCTGACCGTGGCGCCGCTCAGGTCGGGCAGCTGGCTGAAGGCGGGAGTGGGTGCGTCGATGCCGACCTTCTGGAACCAGCTGTTGTTGCGCAGGGTGTTCATGCCCTGGACCATGCGGGTCGCGTCCACGACCTTGGTGCGGTTGGCAGCGCGCTGCTCGGCGCTCATGTTTTCCCAACCGGGGACGATTTTTGCTGCCAGGTCGTTGGCAAGCGCCTCTGCGTTCTCGTCGCGCTCGGGGCCATTCTTGCCATCGCGCGTGAACATGTTGTCGAACGTGCTGCGCGCGTCCTTCACATTGCTCTGGGTCCGCGTCTGGTCTGCAGCAGCCATATCTGTGAACTGCTTACCGTCCAGACCGTAGGAGGCGGCGAGTCGGGCGGCCTTGACGGGGTCGCCCCCAGCCGCCTGATAAATGCCGCCCAACGCCTGCTGCTGACGCAGCTTCTGCTGCATCTCCATCTGCTTGTCGGTGAGCTGGGTGTCTGCGCCGTACATCGTGCCGCGCAGGGACGTGTCTGCGCCGTAGCGACGGTCAGCCGAGGCCTCCATGTTGTTGGCGGTGTCGAGCAGCAGACGTGCGTTTTTGCGCGCGCCGAGCTCCCGGGACG
>NZ_QAIM01000176.1:0-349 GCF_003061035.1 Acidovorax sp. HMWF018 | reverse complement strand
CCCCGCCACTGGGCTGAGTGGTCTGCACCCGGGCGGCGGAGTCGCGCTGTTGCGAACCGGCCAGCGCGTCGGCAGCGGCCATGTTCTGGGCGCTCACCTGACCACGGGCCAGCAGCGACTCGTTGCCGCCCACAGCGGCGTCGGGCACATTCGTGAAGAGCGGGCTCTGGCCTGCACGATCGATACGGCGCAGGCCGCCCGTGACGGGCGCGGGGGTGCCGGGTTGGGCGGGAGCAGGCGGGCCAGCAAACGCGGTCTCGGGGCGCACACGCAGGCTGGCTGTGGGAGCCGTCGGGGCGGCAGCCGAGGGGGCGGCGCGCTGGGCCACTTGCTCGGCAGGGTCTCGGGT
>NZ_QAIM01000682.1:18737-26087 GCF_003061035.1 Acidovorax sp. HMWF018 | reverse complement strand
CCCGCCGCGCACATGGTGCTGGTGGCGGATGTGCATTTCGGCAAGGGCGCCACCTTCCGCCGCGCGGGCCAGCCGGTGCCCCATGGCACCACGGCGGACAACCTGGAGCGGCTGGATGTGGTGCTCGCTGCCACCGGCGCCGATCACCTGGTGTTTCTGGGTGACTTCCTGCACGCGCGCAGCGGCGCGGCCGATGCGCTGTGGCAGCAGCTGCTGCCCTGGCGCCAGCGCCATGCCCGTGTGGCGATGACACTGGTCCGCGGCAACCATGACCTGCATGCGGGCGACCCGCCGGCCGCGCTGGCAGTGGCGCTGGTCAACGAGCCCTGGTTGCCCTGTGCCGATGCGCCGGTGCTGGCCTGCCACCACCCTCAGGCTGTGGCAGGCCACACGGTGCTCGCAGGGCATCTGCACCCCACGCTACGGCTGCGGGGCCCGGCGCGCGATGCGCTGCGGGCGCCCTGCTTTGGCTGGGGCGACGGGCAGTTGATCCTGCCCGCCTTCGGGGCTTTCACCGGCACGGCGCCCGACACCCTGCCCGCGCACTGGACGCAGTTTGCCGTCCTACCTGGCCGCGTGGTGGCGGTTCCTGGGGGGGGTTCCTAGGGTCTGCAGGGGGTGGCGCGCGAGCGCCAACGGGGTCAAACTGCAGAAAGCCGCAGGGTGATTACCACCTATTTGGTGAAAAAAAGTGCCCTGGGCTTATGATAATTTTGCATTGTGAGATTCGATTGCAAAAACAGCGGGCAGTGACAGCCCCGAGCAAGGAGAATCAGAGAGCATCCGCGTTTGGCCCCGCTGCGACGCAGCCGGGGGCATCTACCTACTCTGTTTCGTGAGACAAGCCATGACGACCCAGCAACCTTCCATCATCTACACCCTGACCGACGAAGCACCCCGTCTGGCCACGGCTTCCTTCCTGCCCATCATTCGCACGTTCGCGGCACCGGCAGGCATCAACGTGCTGGAGAGCGACATCTCGGTGGCAGCGCGCATCCTGGGTGAGTTCCCCGACTACCTGACCGAAGAACAGCGCGTGCCCAACAACCTGGCCGAGCTGGGCAAGAAGACGCTGCAGCCCGATGCCAACATCATCAAGCTGCCCAACATCTCCGCGTCCGTGTCGCAGCTCAAGGCAGCCATCGCCGAGCTGCAGGCCAAGGGCTACGCCCTGCCCGACTACCCGGACCAGCCCAAGGACGACAAGGAAAAGGAAATCAAGGCCCGCTACAGCAAGTGCACCGGCTCGGCCGTGAACCCCGTGCTGCGTGAAGGCAACTCCGACCGCCGTGCGCCCAAGGCCGTGAAGGAATACGCCCGCAAGAACCCGCACAGCATGGCCGAGTGGAGCCAGGCCTCGCGTTCGCATGTGTCGCACATGCACGCCGGCGACTTCTACCACGGCGAAAAGTCCATGACGCTGGACCGCGCCCGTGACGTGAAGATGGAGCTGATCACCAAGAGCGGCAAGGCCATTGTCTTGAAGCCCAAGGTCAGCCTGCTCGACCGCGAAGTGATCGACAGCATGTTCATGAGCAAGAAGGCGCTGCTGGAGTTCTACGAGAAGGAAATCGAAGACGCACGCAAGACCGGCGTGATGTTCTCGCTGCACGTGAAGGCCACGATGATGAAGGTGTCCCACCCCATCGTGTTCGGCCACTGCGTGCGCATCTTCTACAAGGACGCGTTCGCCAAACACGCCAAGACCTTTGAAGAGCTGGGCGTGAACGTCAACAACGGCATGGTGGACCTGTACGCCAAGATCGAGACCCTGCCGCAAAGCCAGCGCGACGAGATCAAGCGCGACCTGCACGCCTGCCACGAGCACCGTCCCGAGCTGGCCATGGTCGACTCGGCCAAGGGCATCACCAACTTCCACTCCCCCAACGACATCATCGTGGACGCCTCCATGCCCGCCATGATCCGCAACGGCGGCAAGATGTGGGACGCCAACGGCCGCCTGAAGGACGTGAAGGCTGTGATGCCCGAATCGACCTTCGCCCGCATTTACCAGGAGATCATCAACTTCTGCAAGTGGCACGGTGCGTTCGACCCCAAGACCATGGGCACGGTGCCCAACGTGGGCCTGATGGCGCAGCAAGCCGAGGAATACGGCAGCCACGACAAGACCTTCGAGATCCCCGAAGACGGCGTGGCCAACATCACCGACCTGGTCACCGGCGAAGTGCTGCTGAGCCAGAACGTGGAGCAAGGCGACATCTGGCGCATGTGCCAGGTGAAGGACGCCGCGATCCGCGACTGGGTGAAGCTGGCCGTGAACCGCGCCCGCAACTCCGGCATGCCCGTGGTGTTCTGGCTCGACTCGTACCGTCCGCACGAAGCGCAGCTGATCACCAAGGTCAAGATGTACCTGCACGAGCACAACACCACCGGCCTGGACATCCAGATCATGAGCCAGGTGCGTGCGATGCGCTACACGCTGGAGCGTGTGATCCGTGGCCTGGACACCATCAGCGCCACCGGCAACATACTGCGCGACTACCTGACCGACCTGTTCCCCATCATGGAACTGGGCACCTCGGCCAAGATGCTGTCCATCGTGCCGCTGATGGCCGGCGGCGGCATGTATGAAACCGGTGCAGGCGGCTCGGCCCCCAAGCACGTGCAGCAGCTGGTGGAAGAAAACCACCTGCGCTGGGATTCGCTGGGTGAGTTCCTGGCGCTGGCCGTGTCGCTGGAAGACCTGGGCCTGAAGACCGGCAACGGCAAGGCCAAGATCCTCGCCCAGACGCTGGACGCCGCCACAGGCAAGCTGCTGGACAACAACAAGAACCCCTCGCCCAAGACCGGCCAGCTGGACAACCGTGGCAGCCAGTTCTACCTTGCCCTGTACTGGGCGCAAGAGCTGGCCACGCAAACGGCCGATGCCGAACTGGCCCAACTGTTCGCCCCACTGGCCAAGCAACTGGCCGACAACGAGCAGACCATCGTGGCCGAACTGGCTGCCGTGCAGGGTGCACCCGCCGACATCGGTGGCTACTACCTGCCCGACGTGGCCAAGCTGGACGCCGTGATGCGCCCCAGCAAGACGCTGAACGAAGCCCTCAAGGCCGTGGCGGCCTGAGTCCGGCCCCACCGCTGCTGCGGCCCTGTGCTGCAGCGGCAAATGAAAAAGGCCCCGCTCTGCGGGGCCTTTTTTATGGCGCGGCGGGAACCGCAAGAGAAAACAATCTACGGCCGCTCGCGATCGGCCACGCGGGTGTTCAGCGCCGCCGGCACATAGCCAGGCAGGAAGGCGCAGCCCTTGCCGAACGTGGCCTCCATGCCTGCGCACTGCTGCGCAATGCCCTCGGGCGTGGGCTTGTCGCCCGCGTCCACCCAACGCAGCAGCGCGGTCATGAGCGTGGGGTAGGTGGGGTCGCTCAGGTAGCTGTGGGTGTTGTGCTGGGTGAAGGTCTGCACCAGGCGCGCCACGCTGCCGCCTTGCGCCATGGTGACCCGGAAGGCCGCGTCCAGCTCGACAAAGGCCGTGGGGTCGTCCACGCCTTTCACGGTGAGCACGGGCACGGGGATGCGGCCGGTCAGGTCGGTATCCTGCGCAAAGCGGGCCACAGCGGCAGGGTCTGCACGGTAGCGCAGCACGGCGGCGTTCAGCGCGGCGTCGTCGGGCGAGCCCCGGTACGACACCCCCCGGTTGCCAAACGGACTGGCGCCGCCCGTGCGGTGCTGCACCACGTCGCGGAAGTGGAAGGTGGCCCAGTTCATGTGGCCCTGGATGGAGCTGGCCGGGATGCGGATCACATCCACGATGGTTTTGACTTTGCGCTGCTGCTCGGGCGTGCGCTCGGCCACCGGCTTGTTCAGCGCCAGGCATTCGTTCACGCGTGCGGCCAGGTCCGCCTGGGCCATCGCCGCATCGGCAGGCAGGCCGATGTTCAGCGGGTACTGCACCTCGGTGGGCCGGGGGTGGTTGTTGCACAGGTACTGGTAGACCACGCGCAGGTCGGTGCGAAAGTCGTAAGAGCGCGTTCCGCCCGCCAGCACGCCGCTGGTGAGCAGCACGGCGTCGTAGGGGCGCTTGCCATCGGCCGTGGTCTGGAACATCTCAGCCCCCTTGGCCGCCACGCTGGCGCCCCAGGACTGGCCGTGCAGGATGGTGCGCTGCGGCTGGGCGACGTGGCGCACGAAGATCTGGCGCAGCCGCTCGGTGTCCTCGGCCGCGGCACGCACCTCCACACCGCCCTGGCGGAAGGTGCTGCCCGCCCAGGCGTACCCCGCGCGGACCATGATGGCCCAGCGCTCCAGGTCCTCCACCGACCGCTCCATCTTCGGCGCGCCCAGTGCCGGGCCGCCGTGGGCGTGCAGCACCAGGTGGCCGTTCCACTGCTGAGGCACCGCCACCAGGTAATACGCACCGGCCGAGTCCTTGCCCGACAGGCAGCGGGCGATGGGCGCCAGGTCCTTGGGGCACGGGGTGGCCGTGGGCGCGGCCTCGGCCGTGGCACTCACCGGCGCCGAAGCTGGTGGTTGTGTGGGCACCGGCGCGCAGGCAGAAAGCAGGCAGGTCACGCCGACCAGCGCCAGGGCTGGCAGGGTGCGTGGTGTGGCACGGGGGGTAGGCATGGGTCGGGTCTCCGTTGTCTTTTTTGTCCGCGCTGGGCGTATTGTTAGATACTACAAATTTGATAGCACATCAGGCATGATTCACTAGCGCTACGGGCCATTTTGACCCATATCTGCATGCTTGACCCCACACGGCAGCACCCGGGGCACCTTGGCGCCCCGGGACAGGGCTCAGGGTCAGAACTTGCCCATGTAGTCGCGCTTGCCCAGTTCCACGCCGTTGTGGCGGGCGATGGCGTAGGTCGCGTTCACGTGGAAGAAGAACTGGGGCAGGCCGTAGTGCAGCAGGTAGTGTTCGCCGACGAACAGCTTTTCGCGCGGCGTGCCGGGCTGGATGGTGATCTGGCGCGTGGCAGCCTCGGCAAACGCGGCCTGCGGCAGGCCTTCGATGAACGCCAGCACTGTGCGGATGCGCTCGGCCAGGTCGGCAAAACCGGGGCGCTCGGCGTCGGGCAGCGAAGGCACCTCCACACCGGCCAGGCGCGCGGCCACGCCCTTGGCAAAGTCGCAGGCGATCAGCACCTGGCGGGCCATGGGGAACATGTCGGGGAACAGGCGGGCCTGCAGCAATGCGTCCGGCTCGATCTTGCGGGCCGTGGCATGGGCCTCGGTCTTGGCCAGGATGTCCTGGAGCGAGCCCAGCATCTGGCGAAAGACGGGGATGCTGGCGTTGTACATGGGGTTCGTCATGGGCGGTGTCCTGGAAGTGCGTTGAAAAGGAAGGGCGCCGTTGCGAACCCTGCCAAACAGGGCCCCGGCGCCACCGACCGCGATTGCAACACATGCCCGCGCGGCGTGCTGGGCGCCGTACAGAGCCCCCGCCCCGTGGACCCTTCAGGCCGCTGCAGGCACGGGCCGTGCCGCCCGCGCTGCCACGCCCACCCCCACGAGCGCCGCCGACACCACGCTCAGGCCCAGCGTCACGGCCGAGCCGTAGAAAATGCCCGCCGTCATACCGTGGTCCAGCATGGCGCCAAACACCGGTGCCGCCAGGCAAAAGCCCAGGTCCAGCCCCGAGTACACCGTGCCATACACGCGGCCCGTGGCACCGGGGGGCGCGGCGCGCTTGATCAGCATGTCGCGCGAGGGGCCCGCCAGGCCTGTGCCCAGCCCCGCCACCGAGGCCACCACCAGCGCCGCCATGCCGGGCAGCAGCCCCGAGGCCACCACCACCAGCAGCGCGGCCGAGCCCAGCAGGCACACCGAGATGATCTTCTCCAGCCGCTGCACACGCCCCACCAGAAAGCCGCCCACCAGCATGCCCGCCGCGCCACACAGCATGTAGCCAGTGACCACCATGGCCGTCACGCTCAGCGGCAGGCCATACATGGACTGCAGCGCCGGGCTGGCAAAACTCTGGATGGCGCTGAGTGCGCAGGTGCTCCAGAAGAAGAACGAGAAACACAGCCACACCGAAGGCAGCTTGAGGAAGGCCATGGGGTGCTCGGGCTTCGCCGCCGCTGCGCCGCCCTTGGCCTGGTGCGCCCAGGCACCCTTGCGGTCGTCAATGGCATCGCGGTTCCACACCATGATGGCCAGCACCGTGAGGGCCAGCAGCGCGCCGCACAGGCAGGCCGTACGCCACGAGCCCGTGGCTGTGGCAATGCCCGCCATGAACACCGGCGCCGTCGCCCAGCCCAGGTTGCCGCTGATGCCGTGCACCGAGAAGCCATGCCCCAGGCGCTGGGGCGACACGCGCTTGTTCAGAATCGTGAAGTCCACCGGGTGGAACGGTGCATTGCCCAGCCCGGCCAAAGCCGCCGCGAGCAGCAGGCCCGTGTAGCCCTGCGCCGTGCCCGCCGCCAGCCCCGCTGCGGCAAAGCTCGACAGCGCAAAAAACATCACCGGCCGCGCGCCTACACGGTCCACCAGGAAACCCGACAGCGCCTGGCCCACGCCCGAGATCACGAAGAACACCGACACCAGCAGGCCCAGCTCGGAATAGCTGAAGCCGAACTCCCCGATCAGCCACGGAAACAGCGGCGGCAGCAGCATGTGAAAGAAGTGCGAGCTGCCGTGGGCCAGACCGATCAGGCCGATGGTGCGGGCGTCCTGCCGCAGGGGGACGGGGTTGGCAGTGGTGGAGGTAGCGGTAGCGCCGGAGGTGGAAGCAGTCATGGGTTGGATCTTAGGCAGCATGCCCTCGGCAGGTTTACGATAGACGGCCAATTTCTATCGCAAACATGCCAAACCCACCCACCAGGTACCCCACCCCTACCGAACCGGTGGTGGAACACTTCGCCGCCGAGGTCGTGCCTCGCGCCCAGGCCGGCAAGCCGCGCGGGATGTCGTACGTGGACTCGCTCACGCCCGAGCTGTTTGTGCCCACCGCCGCCCGCCCGGTGCGCGCCAAGCTGCGCTGGCTGGCCGCCGACACGCAGGTGATGCCCCACAGCCACCCCTGGGCGCAGGTGGCGATCTCCACCACGGGCGTGATCCGGCTCACGGTGAACCACGGCACCTACATCGTGCCGCCCTCGCGCGCGCTGTGGATTCCGCCCGGTGTGGAACATGCCGTGACCATGGTGGAAGACGCCGACCTGCGCACGCTGTACTTTCACCAGCCCCGGGGGCGCTGCGGCCCCGGCGTGCCGCGCGACCAGGAAGACGCATGGCGCCAGTGCCGCGTGCTGGAGGTGTCCGACCTGCTGCGCGCCCTGGTGCGCGAGATGCCCACCACGCCCGACGGCGGCGCCGCGATCAGCCCCGCCGACCTGCGACGCGAGCAGCACCTGAGCGCCCTGGTGCGCGACGAACTGGCCCGTG
>NZ_QAIM01000682.1:0-18722 GCF_003061035.1 Acidovorax sp. HMWF018 | reverse complement strand
GCCGTGAAGCTGGGCGTGGACCTGCCCCAGGACAAGCGCCTGCGCCACCTGTGCGAGGCCGTGCTGGCCGACCCCACGCGCCACGACACCCTGGCCGACTGGGCGCAGGACACGGGCGCCAGCCCCCGCACCGTGGCACGCCTGTTCCGCTCGGAACTGGGCAGCACCTTCACCCAATGGCGCCAGCAGGTGATCCTGGCCAAGGCCGTGTCGCTGGCCGCCGGCCGCATGCCCATGGGCCAGATCGCCGCCGAGCTGGGCTACAGCGCGAGCGCCTTCAGCGCCATGGTGCGCAAGTCGGTGGGGCAGCCGCCGGGACGGTTTTTGGGGCAGCAGCAGCCGGCAGCCGTGGTCCCATAGCCCCGTGCGGTGCGCGCAACCGAGGCTGCCGGGCGTTACGGCATGACCATGCCTTACGGGGCCTTAGCCAGGGTGTACGGGAGCTCTATGGGCCGATATCTGCCTCCTGTTGCTCCTGTGCGCTAGAACCATATGCCCGGACAGCTATGAAAAAGTGAGCGACCAGATATCCCGATGACTGCAGCGCGCCGCGTCTGCCGCTAAGGTGTCCGCTTGTTCGCTCCGACTCTGCCGAGCCCCATGACCACTCCACAGCCCCCACGCACCTTCCACAGCTACGAACCCCGCCTGGGCCACGGCCTGCCGCACGACCCGTTCAATGCCATCGTGGGACCCCGCCCCATCGGCTGGATCTCCACGCAAAGCGCCACGGGCGCGACCAACCTCGCGCCCTACAGCTTTTTCAACGCCTTCAACTACGTGCCCCCCATCGTGGGCTTTGCCAGCATTGGCTACAAGGACACCGTACGCAACGTGCAGGCCACGGGCGAGTTTGTGTGGAACCTGGCCACCCGCGACCTGGCCGAGGTGATGAACCAGAGCTGCGCCGCCGTGCCACCTGAAGTGAGCGAGTTCGACCTGACCGGTCTGACCCCCCTGCCCTCCACCCGCGTGCGCCCCCCGCGCGTGGCCGAAAGCCCGGTCACCTTTGAATGCCGCAGCACGCAGATCCTGCAGCTGCAGGGGGTGGACGGGGCCCAGGTGGACACCTGGCTGGTGCTGGGCGAGGTGGTGGCCGTGCACATCGATCAGGCGCTGCTGAAGGACGGCGTGTACGACACCGCGAACGCGGGGCACATCCTGCGCGGCGGCGGGCCGGCGGACTATTTCACTGTGGGGCCGGAGCAGCTGTTCAGGATGTATCGGCCCCGTTGAGTTCCAGGCGCTCAGCGCTGCAGCGGGGCGCACAGCCCGCCCTGGGGGGCGCGTGCCCATTGTTCCAGCCAGGCCCAGACGCGCTGCACGCCATCTGCCGGGTGCTCGCCGTCTGCCACCCGCTGTTGCAGACCATGGTCTGCCCCCGGGAGTCGGCGTACGCACCAACCGGCAGGTGAACGCGGCGCCGCCCGTTTCGCAAACCGTTCGTAGGCCTGCGCAGGCACCAGCACATCTTCAGCCCCCCACACCTGTAACACTGGCCAGGGGCTGTCGATGAGCGGCTGCGCCACTGGCCAGTGCCACAGGTCGCGCCAATAACCCAGGCTGCGCCCTTGCACTACCACGCTGTCGTGGGGGGCCCCTGCCACGAGCTGCCCCAGCGCGGTCCAGTCGCCCTCTGCACCCATGCGGCGGGCTTGCAGTGCCCCTGCCTCCTGGGGGTCCAGGCCGCTGGCCCCAATGAGTACCAGACCAGCCAGATGCGGCACCTCAGGGGCCAGCGCGGGCAGCAGCTCAGCCCCTTCAGAGATACCCACGAGCAGCTGCGGCACGGCGGGCTGGCCCTGGAGCTGCAGTGCATCTGCAAGCAGCGCCGCGCGCGCCTGGGCGAACCAGGTGGAGTGGCGGTCTTGCAGCACAAATGGGTGGGGGCAGTCGGCGGGCTTTGTCTGTGACTGGGGATCGACCCCGGGCTTGTGCAGCACCAGCACCTGCGCGTGCAGCAGGCCGGCAAAGTAACGGTCCGCGATGGGACCCATGCCCGCGCAGCCCGAGCCGGGGATGACGATCACGCGGTAACGCAGCGGCGCGGTGCGCTCCGCGCGCTGCAGGGTCTGGAGCACGGCGCCGCTCGCACCCGGCAAGGCCCGCTGGAGGAACCCAGCGCCTGGCGGGGGGCCCTGTTCTATGGCGGGCATCGCAGGGTTCGGCTGTGCTGCACTCGCACTCCCATGTGCGTGTGGGGCCACGCAACCAGCCAGCGTCAAGGTCAGGGCGGCAGACGCAAAAAAGGCCAGCACAGGGCTGGCCTTGGGCAGGGCAGGCACCGCACGGGCCGGGGCCCGCGAGGGCTGCGGGTGCACGGTGGGACGCACGGCGGCTTACTTGAGGATCAGCACCTGCTCGGGCTGCTGGGGCTGCGGCACGGGCATGGGCTGGCCGCCTTGTTGGTAAACCACCGGTGGGCGCACGCCGCGCGCCAAGTTGGCGTCGGTGTAGCCCAGTTGCACCGCGAGCTGCTGGTACACGTCCTGCGCCAGCGACAGCGAGGTTTCGCGCATCACCTTGGCCCGGTTGGGGGGCGCAATGTCGCCACGGATCGACAGGATCTTGGTGTCGTTGCCTTCGCCCTGGGCGGAGAACGCGGCCTTGATCTCGTAGGTCTTGGTGTTGATGAGCGAGAAGTCGGCCAGGAGCTGCAGGCCGTACTGACGCGTGGCGCTGGTGGTGCCCTGCAGGGGCGAGAGCGCGTCGGTGAACTCGATGCTGGACACCACGCCAAACAGCACGTAGTCGGCGCCGTTGAACTCGCCCTTCTTGATGCGGGTGATCACGTCGTTGACCTGGGGCTGTGCCTGGGGCGTGGCCATCTTGCCGCCCTGCACCTGGTTGAGCACCTGCTCGGCCTTGCTGGGCTGGGGCTTACCGGCGTCAAAGCCCTTGCCCTGCACCAGACGGAAGTACGTGCCCTGCAGGATGGCGCCCTTGATGTCGTTGGTGTAGCCGCCCAGCTCGCGCTGCTCGATGTAGCTGTAGCGCCCGGCCACATAGGTGCCGCTGGCCTGCTCGGACGCCTGCATGGACTGCTGGCCGGAGTACGAGCCCCCGCCGCCGTACATGCCGTGGCTGTGGCTGCCGCCCTGGCTGCCCTGGGCGCTCATCTGGCTGCTGCGCTGGTAGGTGCCGGCCATGAAGTATTCGGACACGCGCTGGGCATAGGCCAGGTCGGTCACGGCGATCTTGGGCGCGGCGCCGGGCTGCTGCGCCTGCGCGCCCGTGCCCCAGGCCAGCGTGGTGGCCGCGATCACGGCCAGGGCCGTGTGGAGGGTGATTCTGCGTTGCATGGTGTGCTCCTTGGGGCAGATCAGCGCTTGCTGGTCTTCCGGATTTCCTTTTCGTCCTGCCACTCGATCGTGCCTTCCTGCACATCAAACAGCTTCAGCGTGAACTTGTAGTACACGTCCTTGGTGCTGTTGTTCTGCTTGACGATGCTGGTCAGCTCGCCTTCCATGCTGTACTTGGCGGCGGTCATCTGACCGACCTTGGCGGTGGTGCCCTGCTTGTACAGGCCGCTCTGGTTCTGGCGCTGCAGCTCGTCCACACCGGCCTGCATCTCGTTGATGGAGCGCACAAAACGCACCTTGCCGGACTTGACCAGCGCGGTCTGGATGGAGTTCATCACGTTGGTGGTGTCGATGTACTCGCTGGTTTTGTTCTTCACGGTGGAGATCGTCACCGTGGGGCGGCCCTGGAAGATGCCGGTTTCGAGCAAACCGCCGGTCATCTTCTCGGCAATCATCTGCAGGTCGGTGGAACCGAACTCGTTGGTCACCAGCTCGACGGCCTTGGCGTCGCCGTAGTTGACCTGGCGGTCAAAACGCACGGTGGGGGACGACAGGTTCTGGCAGGCCGACAAGGCCAGGGTGCTGGCCGCAAAGGCCAGGATCAGCGCGCTGCGCTGGATGCGGTTCTTGGTGTTCATGTTGGTTTACTCCTCACTCAAACAGGGATTGGCGCGGCGCGATCAGCGCGGCTCCACATTCATTTCCAGGCGCAGGTCCACGGCAGCGCTGGTGGGCGCCACGCTCTTGACGGTCTGCTGGCCCAGGCCCAGCACGCTCATCTGCTTCCAGGACTCGCCATCGCCCACCTGGTTGCCCACGTTGTCCAGCCACTTGAAGCGGTAGAACACGGTGCGGTCGGTGCGGCCCATGTTGGCCATGTCGGCCTGCACCACCAGGATGTCGTTCTTGCGCACGATGCGCATCTCGCGCACGGCGATGCTGTTGGCCTCGCCTCGCAGCGCCACCTTGGCCGCCACGGCCAGCGGCGTGGCGGGGTCATGCAACTGGGCGCTGGCGTTGCCAGCCAGGGTCATCAGGGCAGCGCACAGCACTGCAGGGATCGCGGCGGGGACAAAACGGGTTCTCATGCCAGAGGCTCCTTGAATGGGGTCAGAAACAGGGGTCAGTTCTTGGCAGCCGCTGCAGGCTGGGCGGCCGTGGGCTTGACGGTGGACGAGGGCACGGTGCGGGCGCGGTTGTTGTTGGTGGTGCGCACCGGGGCCGCGGGGGCCGCTGCTGCGGCAGGAGCCGGCTGGGGTGCGGCCGCCACCGTGGGCAGCTGGCCCAGCATGGCCACGTCGCCGATCAGCACGCTGTTGTCGTACATGCGCAGGGGCACCAGAGCGTACTGGCCGTCGATCTTGATCGGCTGGGGCAACTGGCGGCCATTGATGGTGACGGTGTGCTCGCCAGGGGGCAGGTAGCCACGGGCCACATACACGCGGCCGGGTAGCATGCGCCACAGGCGGTCGTCAGCCTGCTCGGTGGCCACCGAGGCAGCGGCACCGATGATGCCGCCGATCAGACCGCCACGCTTTTGCAGCTCGTTCTGCAGCACGCCCTTGGCCACGGCGCGGGTGAAGCCACGCAGCACCATGCCAGGCATTTCATCCTTGAGGGCACGGCGGGCCATCACGTTCACGTCCACCACTTTTTCGAGCTTGAGGTCGGTGCCAGCGGCCGACACCACCGTCAGGGGTGCGTCCTTGGAAGGCTCGATCACAGGGTACGAAATGCTGGCGGTGACCAGGCCCCGGCCGGTGGGCACGGGGATGGTGAAGGCCTTGGGCTTGCGCGCGGGGGCGTCGCCGGCTTCGACGATGAAGAGCACGTCGGTCATGCGCTGGCGGCGCTTCCAGGTGAAGCCGGTGCGGTTGTCCAGGCCGCGCAGGCCTTCCTCCAGTACGGGGGTGTCGGGCTTGAGCTCGATGGCCTTGCGGTAGCCGGGCGCGGCCAGGCCGGGCTCGTTGAGCATTTCGTACAGGAAGCCGGCCAGGTAGTGGCTCAGCGCGTTGGAGTAGCCGTTCTTGAGCGCCAGCACCTCGGGGTCGTTGAGGGTCTCGACGGGGTAGCCATTCAGCTCCTTGCCACCCGATGTGGCGCCCTTGGACTTGGCTTCTTCTTCAGCGGCCAGGGTTTCCTTGGCACGGAACTCGGCAATGATGGCTTCGCGCTCGTGGGTGCGCTTGATGTCCACGCGGGCGTTTTCAAAATCACCCACGGCCATGCGGTTGAGCGCCAGGCGCGTGGTCAGCCATACCTTTTCGTAATCCTGGCCTTCATAGACCTTCAGGCGCTCGCTCACCAGGGCGGCGCCCACGGTGCCCATCAGCTTGGAGGGGTTGGTCTTGGCGGTTTCTTCCCATTCCTTGACCTTGTTGTCGGCCAGCAGGAAGGCGTTGGTGCTGTCGGGGTAGCGGCGGTCCATGCGCAGCAGTTCGCCGCGTTCCATGTTGTAGAGCAGCGCCGTTTTTTCTTCTTCGGTCTTGGCCGTGCTCTCCAGGCTGGCCAGCGCGGCGGGGATGCCGCCACTGCGCCCCGCGGTTTGCATGTCGGTGGCCAGCTTGTCATGGCTCTGCATGGTGGCGCAGCCGGTGAGGGCCGCGCTAAGTGCCAGGGCCCATAGCAGGCGCGGACGGAAACGGGGTGGGTGGGCGGTCATGGATGCTCCTTGCAGATCGGTCGGTTGCTCACCAGAAACACCCCGCGCTTACCACGCGCAGCCGTGCAACAGCCCCGCCAGAGGGAGGGTGCTGTGAATACGACGTGCGTGGTGGAAGTCCGGTCAAGGCGGGTGCTGGCAGCCCGTGCGCCCCCTCCCGGCGCGGATACGTGCTGTGTGCGGCCCCCTCTGGCTGTGAGTTTCTTGGTTGTTGTGTATGGGGTTGTAGCCAGCCGCGCAATGTAGCAAAAGCTTGTATCTTTTCTGTAACCGTGTGGGGCCGGTGACACAGACGGACACAGGGACCGGCACAGTGGGAGCATGGTGTGCATGTCATCCCTCCTGCTGCTGGCGCGGCATGCGGTACAGCCACACCACCCGCCCGCCGGGCGCGCGCAGCTGGGCGCTGGGCAGCCAGCCAGGCACCGCAAACTCCAGGCTCACCAGCCACGCGCCGGTCGCCAGCTCGGCCTGGGCCTTGGCGGCCGCGCGGGCCATGCTCTCGGGCCGCTGGAACAGGTACACCATCTGGTAGGCGCTCCAGTCGGCCTTCCACATGTCGGCACGCTGCACCCGCGCCCAGGGGCAGCGCAGGGCGCACAGCAGGCGCAGCGGCCAGCTCCACTCCAGCCCGTCGAGCTGGGCGGCAGGGTAAGCATGGCGCAAGGCCTTGAGGCCATCGCCCAGGCCACAGCCTGCGTCGAGCACCCGCGCACCCAAAGGCAGCGGCGCCTGCACGGCCAGAGACTGCAACGCGTGGCGCGGCGTGGGGAACAGGGGCGCATCGCGCCAGGCATTGAGCGGGTAGACCAGCAGCAACAGCGAGAGCGGCACCAACCACGCCCAGGTGGGCAGGCTGGCCGCCCCGAGCAGCGCCAGCGACAACGGGAACCCGGCGGCAATCAGCCCGCGCCGCCACCAGCTGTCGCCCAGCACACTGGCAGCCGTGCCAAGAAGGCAGGCCACCAGCAAGGCGGCCACCGGGGGAACCGCGCGCTGCAGCGCCACAAAGATCAGCCACGCGCACGCCCACGCCGCCAGTGCGGGCAGGGGCCAGGGCATGCGCAGGGCCAGCATGGTTCCGTTCTCAGCGGCCAAAAATGCCGCGCAGCAGATTGACGGGGTTGACCACGTTGCCCGCGTCCGTGCCTCCGTCGCCCGCAGGTGGCTGGCCTGCGGGTGCACCGCCCATGCCACTGGAGTAAGCGCCTGTGCCGCCCGACGGTGCGCCGGGTGCCGTGCCCATGCCACCACGGCGCCCCTGCATCTCTTCACCCAGCATGGCCATGGTGTGCGACTTCACGCGCACGCGCACCGACCATTCAGGCTCCCACGCAGCCTTGGGGTCGGCCGGGCGGGGTGGGTACACGATGTGGCTCTCGCCACCGTAGGCCATCATGCGCAACATGGGCGTGGCATCGCGCCCGCCACCCGCAAAGATGCCCTGCGGAATGGCGCATTGGGTGGTCTCGGGCTGCAGCAGCACGCGCTCCTTGAGCCAGCGGTCGATGGTGGCGGGCGAGAGGTAGTCGAACAGGCCCATGCCGGTGTCCGGCGTCTCGGCGCTGGACCACATGATGAGGTCGTCCCCGCTCTGTGACATGGCATGCAGGTAGTAGGCACGCGCATTGCGCACGGGCTGCCAGCTGGTACCCATGCTGTCCTGCGGCTTGCCGGTGGTGCGCAGGTCGATGGCGGGCATCAGGTCCTGCGCCGCGCCCAGGGTAAATTTCATGGAGGCAGGCACGCCGTCGCCACGCACCTGGTGCTCGCCCACCACCGAGCTGTCCCGCGACAGGCTGACCTGGTTGCGTTCGTTGGGGTACAGCGCATAGGCCGGGCCCACGCGCGGGCCCCGGTCCGGCACGGCGCGGCCCGCGAAGGCCTGGGCGTAGTCGGAGGGCTTGGCACGTGCCAGATCGATCACGCGGGGCTGGCCCGCACGCACCGCGCTACCGCAGCCCCAGTACAGCAGGATGCGGCCCTTGGGCTGCTGTTGCTGGTACTCACGGGGCACTTCGCCCGGCTCGGTCTGGGTGGGCTGGGCGCGCGGGGGGATCAGAGGCAGGGACTCGCCCATGCGCATGCCGGGCGGGATGGACTGGCTGGCCTCGACGCCGGGGCGCAGGCTGTTGTGCAAAGCGATATCAATAACGCGTGGCGGCATGATGGACATGGCGCGCGCGTTGCCGTACGACGTGTTGCTGCCGCCCCCCATGCCCGGCGCTGCGCCGCCGCCCATACCCCCCATGAGGCCGCCGAGCATGCCGCCGCCACCGGGCAGGCTGTCCATCTCGGGCATGCCGGCCATGGTGCCGGTGGACAGGTCCATCCACAGCTGCACCTTGGGGGCTTTGGTATTTTGGGCCTGGGCGCCCAGGCTGGCAACGCACAGGCCGGCGGCCAGGCAGGCGGGGGTCAGGTAGCGCAAAGGGGTTGTCATCGGGTCTGCTCCAGGAGATACGTGGATCACCCGGCAAACCATCATGGGCCGCAAAGCAGCGTCGTCGCCGCCCTGTGAAGAGGCCTTGCGGTCAACCCGGGTGTGTTGAACGCAGCGCAGTGTAGGCCCCGCAAGGACGCATTTTGCCCCTGCAAGTTACTTGTGGAAACCGTTTCTGTGCGCTATTTCACGCCATCTTGCGCGGCGACAACGCCGCGCCCCGAAGCGATGAGCGGGTCAACCGCGCAGGCGGTCGATCAGCCCGTTGAGCGCCTCCAGCGACCCGAACTGGATCGCCAGCTCGCCCATGTCCTCCACCCGGCCGTTGCGCTTGACGCGCTTTTTCACGCGCACCTCGACCTCGGCCATCAGCAGGTCCGACAGCTCTTCTTCCACGCGCTTCAAGTCGCGCGACTTTTCTTTCTGGGGCTTTTGCGGCACCAGGCTGAACTCGGCACCAATCTTTTTGACCAGCGCCTCGGCCTCGCGCACCGACAGCTTCTTGGCCGCGATCTGGTTGCCGGCCGTGATCTGTGCGGCGCGGTCCAGCGACAGCAGCGCACGCGCATGGCCCATGTCGATGTCGCCCGCCATCAGCATGGTCTGCACCGGCTCGGCCAGATTCAACAGGCGCAGCAGGTTGCTGGCGGCGCTGCGCGAGCGGCCCACGGCCTGGGCAGCCAGCTCGTGCGTCAGGCCAAACTCCTTGACCAGGCGCTGCAGGCCCTGGGCTTCTTCCAGCGGGTTGAGGTCTTCCCGCTGGATGTTTTCGATGAGCGCCATGGCGGCGGCCGACTCGTCCGGCACATCGCGCACCAGCACCGGCACCTCGGCCAGGCCCGCCAGGCGGGAGGCCCGAAAACGCCGCTCGCCCGCAATGATTTCGTACTTACCTGCGTGTTCACCCCCCGCGAGGCGCCGCACCAGGATAGGCTGCATGACGCCCTGGACCTTGATGGACTCGGCCAGCTCGTACAGCGCGCCCTCGTCCATGCGCGTGCGCGGCTGGTACACACCCGGCACCAGCTCGGAGAGCGGCAGGCTGCTGGGCAGGCCCGCTTCGGCGGCCTGGGCCTGCTCCACTTTGTCTTCGACCTTGGGGCCCAGCAGGGCTTCCAGGCCTCGGCCGAGGCCCTTGGGTTTTTTGGTGACCATGAAATGCGTCTCGCGAAAGGAAAAAGGGAAAGGGGGGAAGAATCAGCGGTCGATGATGACCAGCGTGCCGTGGCTGCCGGGCGCCACGGCGTGGGGCACGCCAGCGGGCACGATGAACACCTCGCCCGCGTTCACCTCGGTGACCTGCCCTTGCAGGGCGAGGCGCATGCAGCCGTCCAGCACCAACAGGGCTTCATCAAAGTCGTGCGATTCGTCGGGATAGGCCGCGTCGTCCATGCGCAGCACCTTGACGTTGGCGCCCGCAGCCTGGCCCACCACCGTGGAGTTCCAGGCGCGGGGCAGTTGGTCGGCAATGGCGGGCAGGCTGATCTTGGTCATGGGTCGGCAACAAGGGTTCAAAACATCAACGCGCAGAGCGGCTCGCCACGCGGCGCCGCTTGCGACTGCGCCACAGGCGCAGCCACACACCGAACCCGATGGCCAGCAGCACCAGGGCCAGCATGAACTGCCCCAGCGCGCCCACCACCACCGCGCTGCTGGGCAGCAGCCAGGCCAGCACCACCTGCAAGGCGTCGCCAAGCCAGTAGAAGTCAGCCGTGACCCGCCGAGGTGGAGGGACAGCGCCGTCCGCCATCACCGGCGAACGCTTGCGCCAAAAGGCCCAGCGGCTCATGCCGGAGTGGCGAGCTGCATCAGCCAGCCGCGCCCCTCGTCCCAGTCACCCAGCCCGGATTCGGCATTGATATGCCCGCGCTCGCCATAGTCCACAAACCGCGCACCCCAGGCCTGGGCCAGACCTTCGGCGCGCTCGAAGCTGCAGTACGGGTCGTTGCGGCTGCCCACCAGCACGGCCGGAAACGGCAGGGGCTGGCGCGCAATGGGCGCCCAGCCGTGGATCTGCGCAGCCAGGTCGGGCCGCTCCACATCGCCCGGCGCCACCAGCAGCGCGCCGCGCACCTTGGCCGCGTGGCGGGTGTGCGCCGCCCACCAGGCGGTGAGGATGCAACCGAGGCTGTGCGCCGCCAGCAGCACGGGGCCCTCGGCATCGGCCACGGTCTCTTCCAGACGCGCAGACCAGTCGCCGCGCAGCGGGCGCATCCAGTCGTGCTGCTCCACGCGCTGGTAGCCGTGCGCGGCCTCCCAGCGGCTTTGCCAGTGGTCGGGGCCAGAGTTCTGCCAGCCAGGCAGCAGCAGGATATTGGAGGCCTTCATTACTATCAAATTAATAGCTGCTACCGCATATTTTTCAAGCGCCTGCGGCCATTTTGGCCATCGAAGAGGCTGCTGGAGGCATGGTTTGCACGCGCTCGACCATCTCCTGCGCAAACTCCACAAAAGCCTGGCTGCCCTTGGCGGCCGGGTCAAACACCACACCGGGCAGGCCATAGCTGGGCGCCTCGGCCAGGCGCACGTTGCGCGGAATCACGCTGTTGAACACCTTGTCGCCAAAGTGGCCCTTGAGCTGGTCGCTCACCTGCTGCTGCAGCGTGATGCGCGGGTCGAACATCACGCGCAGCAGGCCGATGATCTGCAGGTCGGCATTGAGGTTGGCGTGCACCTGCTTGATGGTGTTGACCAGGTCGGTCAGGCCTTCCAGCGCGAAGTATTCGCACTGCATGGGCACGATCACGCCGTGGGCACTGCACAGGCCGTTGAGGGTGAGCATCGACAGCGACGGAGGGCAGTCGATCAGCACGAAGTCATAGTCACCATCGGCCTCGGCCAGCGCAGATTTGAGGCGCTTTTCGCGGTGCTCCAGCGCCACCAGTTCCACCTCGGCCCCGGCCAGTTCGCGGTTGGCGCCCAGCACCCAGTAGCCACATTTGTCCGACAGCACGGCCGCCTCTTTCACCGAGGCGGATTCGAGCAGCACGTCGTACACCGACAGCTGAAGACTGCGCTTGTCCACCCCCGAGCCCATGGTGGCGTTGCCCTGCGGGTCCAGGTCCACCATCAGCACGCGCTGGCCGATCTTGGCCAGGCCAGCGGCGAGGTTGACGGTGGTGGTGGTCTTGCCCACCCCACCCTTTTGATTGGCAACGCAAAAGATCTTGGCCATGTGGGTGCTGCAGTTCGTGTGGTGTTATTTGGAGATGGCCAGCTTGATGCCAAAGCCGATCAGGAAGACGCCTGCCACTTTCTCCAGCACGCGGCCGATGCGCGGGTTGGCGCGCATGCGCTCGGCCAGGTGGTGCGTGAGCAGCACGGCCGTCAGGCCATAGAGAAACGTCAACGCGGCCACCGTGGCCGCCATCACGCCAAAGGTCAGCATGCCCTGGTGCCGGGCCGGGTCCACGAACAGCGGAAAGAACGCCATGTAGAACACGATGGCCTTGGGGTTGAGCAAGGTGATGAGCCCGGCCTGCTTGAAATAGTGGCGTGGCTCGATGTTCAGGATGGGCTGGGCGCCCGGCTTGGCCGTGACCATCTTGAAACCCAGCCACGCCAGATAGGCGGCCCCCAGCCACTGCACCGCGTGGAAGGCCGTGGGGTAGGTGGCAAGCAACGCAGCCACACCGGCCACTGCCGCCCACATCAGAACCTGGTCGCCCGCAATCACGCCCATGGTGGCCGCCATGCCGCCGCGAATACCGCCCTTGCTGGTTGAGGTGATGAGCGCCAGATTGCCAGGGCCCGGAATGAGCAGGAACAACACGATGGCGGCGACAAAGGCGCCGTAGTCTGCGATGCCGAACATGGTTTCTCCTGGTGCGCGGGGAGGGTGCGACCGAAAGATGCACCCGGGTGAGGAGCCGAGTTTACGCGAGCCCCCTGCCCCACCCGTCGAAAAGCCGGCGCACTGAGGACAGAGCCATCAGGCGGGCTTCATCCAAATGATGCAGCGCTCCGCGTCCAGACCCGGCACCGTGAGCTGTTCCACGTGAAACACCGCCACATCCGCAGGCAGAGCGGCGATTTCGTCCTCGGGGTGCTTGCCCTTCATGGCCAGCCATACGCCGTGGGGCGCAGCCAGTGCGCTGCGGGACCAGTTCACAAAGTCTGGCAACGAGGCAAACGCGCGGCAGCTGATGATGTCGAACGGCGTGGTCAGCGTCTCGACCCGCGCGTGCACGCCATGCAGGTTGCGCAGCTTGAGCGCCACCGCCGCCTGCTGGATGAACGCCGCCTTCTTGCCCACGGTGTCCACGCAACTCACATCCACATCCGGGCAGCAGATGGCAAACACCACACCGGGCAGCCCGCCTCCCGATCCGACATCCAGCAGCTTCACCGCCGCCACCCCATCCTGCTGCAGGCCCGCCACATGCCGCCGCAGCGGCGCCACGGCAGCCAGGCTGTCCAGCAGGTGGTGCGTCATCATCTCCTGCGGGTCACGCACGGCGGTCAGGTTGTAGACCTTGTTCCACTTTTGCAGCAGCGCCAGGAAATCCATCAACAGGGAAACCTGCGCATCGCTCAGGCCCAGCGCCAGAGCGTCGACCCCGGCTTGCAATTGTTGGCGCAGGCTGTCGTGGTTGTTGTTCACCGCCATCGTCATGCCGCCACTTCGCCTTCTGCCTTGGATGGCATGGCGGGTGCCACGGCGAACTCCTTGAACCCACCCTTCTTCAGATGCACCATCAGCAGCGAGATCGACGCAGGCGTAATGCCCGTGATGCGCGAGGCATGGCCCAGGGTCTCGGGCCGGTGACGGGTGAGCACTTGGCGCGCCTCGATGCTCAGCGCGGTGACCTGCATGTAGTCCAGGTCGGGCGGCAAGCGCAGCTTCTCGAAGTGGGCAGCGCGCTCCACCTCACCCTTCTGGCGGTCGATGTAGCCTGCGTACTTGGCGGCAATCTCCACCTGCTCCAGCACAGGGTCCCTCAGGTCACCCAGGGTTTCACGTGAAACATCGGCCGATGCGTACTTGCCGCCGTCCATCGATACCAGGTTGGCGTAGCTCACATCGGGGCGGCGCAGCAGTTCGAACAGGTTGTACTCGTGCTCGATGCTCTTGCCCAGCACGCGCTCGGATTCCGCCGCGGGCAGGTTGCGCGGGTTCACCCATGTAGCTTTGAGGCGCTCTGTTTCACGTGAAACCGCATCGCGCTTGCGGCTGAAAGCGTCCCAGCGCGCATCGTCCACCAGACCCATCTGGCGCCCCACTTCCGTCAGGCGCATGTCCGCATTGTCCTCGCGCAGCTGCAGGCGGAACTCGGCCCGGCTGGTGAACATGCGGTAGGGCTCGGTCACGCCCTTGGTGATCAGGTCGTCCACCAGCACGCCCAGGTAGGCCTTGTCGCGGCCAGGCAGCCAGGGCGCGTCGCCCCGGCACTGCAGGGCGGCGTTGATGCCTGCGAACAGGCCCTGGGCCGCCGCCTCTTCATAACCGGTGGTGCCGTTGATCTGCCCGGCGAAGAACAGGCCCTGGATCTGGCGGGTCTCGAAACTGCTCTTGAGCGAGCGCGGGTCGAAGTAGTCGTATTCGATGGCGTAGCCGGGGCGCAGGATGTGCGCGTTCTCCAGCCCCGGCATGCTGCGCACCAGGTCGTACTGGATGTCGAACGGCAGGCTGGTGCTGATGCCGTTGGGGTAGAACTCGTGCGTGGTCAGGCCTTCGGGCTCCAGAAAGATCTGGTGGCTGTCCTTGTCCGCAAAGCGGTTGATCTTGTCTTCCACACTCGGGCAGTAGCGCGGGCCCACGCCCTCGATCTTGCCGGTGAACATGGGGCTGCGGTCGAAGCCGCTGCGGATGATCTCGTGCGTGCGTTCGTTGGTGTGGGTGATCCAGCAGGGCACTTGGCGCGGGTGCATCTGTGCATTGCCCATGAAGCTGAACACGGGCACCGTGCCCTCGTTCACGCCACCGGGCATGCCGTCGCCGGGCTGCTCGGTGCACTTCGAGAAGTCGATGCTGCGCCCGTCGATGCGGGGCGGCGTGCCGGTCTTCAGGCGCCCCTGGGGCAGCTTCAGCTCCTTGAGGCGTGCCGACAGCGACACCGCAGGCGGGTCGCCCGCCCTGCCCGCCGCGTAGTTGTTCAGGCCCACATGGATCTTGCCGTCCAGAAAGGTGCCCGCCGTCAGCACCACGGTGCGGCTGCGGAAGCGGATGCCCACCTGCGTCACGGCGCCCACCACGCGGTCGCCCTCCACCATCAGGTCGTCCACAGCCTGCTGGAACAGCCACAGGTTGGGCTGGTTCTCCAGCATGCGGCGGATGGCGGCCTTGTACAGAATGCGGTCGGCCTGCGCCCGCGTGGCGCGCACCGCAGGGCCCTTGGAGCTGTTGAGAATGCGAAACTGGATGCCGCCCTCGTCCGTGGCCAGGGCCATGGCGCCACCCAGCGCATCCACCTCTTTCACCAGGTGGCCCTTGCCGATGCCCCCAATGCTCGGGTTGCAGCTCATCTGCCCCAGGGTCTCGATGTTGTGGGTCAGCAGCAGCGTTTTGCTGCCCATACGGGCAGCGGCCAGCGCGGCCTCGGTGCCTGCATGGCCACCGCCGACAACGATCACATCAAATTCCTGGGGATACAACATGGGGACACTCCGGGGCCCGGCGGGCCCGATAATCAAAACACCCGGTGCACGCGGGCACCCTACAGAGGGCGCCGCACACCGGCCCTGCTGGTGGCGGGCGCACCCGGTGCCCCAGCAGGCAACCCGCGATTTTCCCACTTTGCGCAGGCCGTGTCTGTTTCCAGCCCCCTCACCCTCTTCCTGACCGAGTTGCTGGGCGCTCCGCCTCCGGCCGTGGAGACCTGGTGGGTACGCGCCGAACGGCGCTTGCTGGAGCGCGGCCAGCCCCTGCTGCGAGCCGGCGAACACTGGCGACACCTGTGGTGGGTGGAGCGCGGCGCGCTGCGGCTGTACTACCTGGACCGCGACGGGGCCGAGTCCAACAAGAACTTCTTTCTGGACGGCGCCCTGTGTTGGCCCATCACCCCCACATTGCGCCAGCAGCCGGTGATGTTTCACGTGGAACCATTGGAAGACAGCGTGGTGTGGGCGCTGCCCCTCCATCCCAGCGACCCACTGCCCGGCGCAGGCTGGGCACCGTGGACCGCCCTGGAGCACCGGGTACTCTGCGCGCTGCTCGACGGCAA
This sequence comes from Acidovorax sp. HMWF018, assembly GCF_003061035.1. NCBI lineage: Bacteria > Pseudomonadati > Pseudomonadota > Betaproteobacteria > Burkholderiales > Comamonadaceae > Acidovorax > Acidovorax sp. HMWF018. The sequence goes on along the minus strand of NZ_QAIM01000682.1, from coordinate 3,152 downwards.
GATGCAGCGCGAGCAGGAATTTCTGCAACTCAGCGCCCGCCAGCGCTACACCCGCTTGCTGGAGCAACACCCGCAATGGGCCGAGCGGATCGCCCTCAAGCACCTGGCGTCGTACCTCGGCGTGACCGACGTCTCGCTGTCGCGCCTGCGCAGCGAGATGGGGCTTATCAAAGGATAAGGCGGGGGGCGCGGGCCTTCGGCAGAGTGCGGGAATCGCTCCCACCAGTCCCGGCCATGACCCTCCACCCACACGCCCACAACACACCGCCCCTGCACCTCTCCCTCTTGCCCCACACCCTTGCCGTGTTGTGGCTGGGCCTCATGGCCGGGTTCTTCGGCACCTACAGCGCCAACGTCAACCTGGCCCTGCTGCAGATGGACGGCGCGACCTATGCCACGGTGCAGTCCGCCTTCAACCGCAACGTGCGGCACGCCCTGTTCTTTGTGCTGTTCTTTGGCCCACCCTTGTGGTGTGCGCTGACGATAGCCATGGCCTGGCGTGAACACCGCACGCTGTGGTGGCGCCTGCTGGCCCCGGTCGGCGCGGCCTACCTGCTGGGCATCGTGTTCTTCACCCAGCAGGTCAACCTGCCGCTCAACCACACCACCGAAGCCTGGAACCCCCAGGCCCTGCCCGCCGACTGGGCCAAAGTGCGTGACCAGTGGAATGCCGCCAACCTGTGGCGGGCCTGGCTCAGCCTGGGGTGTTTTGCGGCGGCGCTGGGCACGCTGGTGGGGCGCCTGGCCGGTCGCCGCATGCCGGCTGACGTGGTGAGCGGTGGCCACCGTCATCCCACAGCACCGAGCCAAAAAACCGCAACGCGCTCCCCGCTTGCAGGATTCCTGCCGCCCGCCTGTGATTCAATCGCAGGCACCATGCCCAACACCATCCCCTCCCTCCTCGTCTTTGCCGGCAGCACACGCCAGCAATCGTTCAACCGCAAACTGGCCCACGCCACCGCCGCCATCGCGCGCGATGCGGGTGCCAGCGTCACGCTGCTGGAGCTGTCCGAGTTCGACATCCCGCTGTACAACGCCGACCTCGAAGCCCAGGGCACGCCCGCCGATGTGATCCGTCTGAAGGAAATCCTGTGGCAGCACCCCGCCTGGGTGATCTGCTCGCCCGAATACAACGGCAGCTACACCGCCCTGCTCAAGAACACCATCGACTGGGCCTCCAACCCCGTCAAAGGCAACCCCGACTGGCAGGACGGCGGCAAGAGCTTTCGCGGCAAGGTCGTGGGCATGCTCAGCGCCTCGCCCGGCGCCCTGGGCGGCCTGCGCTCGCAAAGCCATCTGGCGCCCCTGCTGATCAACGCCGAATGCTGGCTCGCGCCCAAGGCGTTTGCACTGGGTTCGGCAGGCAGCGCGTTTGACGACAGCGGCGCCCTCATCCAGCAAGCCCACCGCGACCGCGTGCGCGCCGTGGTGGACCAGGTGCTGTGGGCATCCGCCCGGCTGAATGCTGCGGCCGCCACGGGCCAGTGAGCGCAAAAAACAAAGGCCAAAACAAGCCCTTGCGCGCGCCCCGTATGCCCTGACAGCTATACAAAAAAGAGCAACACACCCATGGAATGCCGCCCCGGCTGCGGCGCCTGCTGCACCGCCCCCTCCATCAGCTCGCCCATCCCGGGCATGCCCCAGGGCAAACCGGCGGGGGTGCGCTGCATCCAGCTGGGGGACGATGCGCGCTGCCGCATTTTTGGGCAGCCCGAGCGCCCGGCGGTGTGCGGCGGGTTGATGCCATCCACTGAAATGTGCGGCCCGAGCGCAGAGCAGGCCCTGTTCTACCTGGCGCAGCTGGAGCGGTTAACGGCCCCGCAATGACGCAAGCGCAGGGCCGGACAGGCGCAATGAACCTGTTGGAGGCCTGGCTGTATTGAAACGCGGGCAGAACACAATCCAAAACACCCGCTTCCGCGCTCTGATCAAGCCCTGATAGCTATACAAGCGATAGCAATCGCCGAAAATCACCACCAGGCGCCAGCGCCAGCGGACGCCTGCAATTGCTGGCGAGGCCTCTATTGCATCGAGTGCAGCCCCACCTTGTTTCCCTCGGTGTCCGCAAAGTGGGCAAAAAAGCCGAAGCCGTTGCCAAACTCCGAGTGGGGCACCACCACCTGACCACCGACAGACTGCACCTTGGCATCGCTCCCTTGCAGCAGCCTTCAGCGACCACTGCCGCAGCAGACTAGAAGCGTCTCTGCCGGGCAATCAACCAGTGAAATTGCCACAACAGGCCCACTGGAATCAAGAGCACGACCGTGATGCCAGCCAGCAATACCGGGGCTGACTGACCCAGTCTCACAGCATCAAGCGCCTGCGGCACAGTGAGGAGCAACCAACCAATCAAACCCAACCCCGCACAGACCTTGACTGCCAACGGAACACCCGAGGTGGCATACCGAACATGTCGAAAGAACAACGCCCACAACGCCACCAGTCCTGCACCGCACGCCGTCATCCAAAGAAAAACTAGGACTAAGCCCACCAGCGATGTGGAAGGGCTCCAACGAAGAAGCGGTGCCACCACCATCAGCCAGGCCCCAAGAAGCCAAGTCATGGACAACGGCAGCACCACGAGCACGAACTCCAGCAGGATCAAGGCACGGAAAAGCATAGCAACGGGACTTCTCTGAATGGCACCCAAGGGTCTTGGGCTCGCGCGACGATACAAGACTTGCGCCACGAGGCTCTTTGCCCAATCCGACGCCGCCCGGGCATAACTACACCGCTCTCCAAGCAAGCTCACGGCCTCGCCAACGCCCGATCCTCCCGGCACGCCTTCAGCGGCTTGGCCGTGGCCGAGGCGATGCGCAGCACCCGCTGCTCGCGGCGGTCCACCACCACCTTCATGCAGGCGCAGCCGTGGCCGTAGTGGCCGTTGGTCTTTGTCCATTGCGCGTCGGTGAACACGGGCCAGTCGCCCTCGGCGCTGGCGCCGCCCTGGGTGGCGATCACCCACTCGCCATCGCGGTCGGTCAGGGTGGCGTTGCCGGGGGTGGGGTTGTGGAACCAGCCGCAGCGGTTTTCCAGCGGGGCAGCGCGGCTGGTCGATGGCACAGCAGTGTTTTGGGCGCTGGCGGCCACGGCGCAGGCCAGCGACGCGGCGCCCAGCGCCAGGTGGCGGGCGTGGCGCCGCAGTGGGGTGG
>NZ_QAIM01000175.1:0-3969 GCF_003061035.1 Acidovorax sp. HMWF018 | reverse complement strand
GGCGTGGCCGTGCCGATTGACGTGCACCTGATGATCCAGCCTGTGGATGCCTTGGCCGCTGCCTTTGCCGACGCGGGTGCTGACTACATCAGCTTCCACCCCGATGCCTCGGGCCATGTGCACCGCAGCATCCAGGCCATCCGGTCCAAAGGCGTCAAGCCTGGCCTGGTGTTCAATCCCGCCGAACCTCTGGACGTGCTGGACTGGGTGATCGACGACATCGACCTCATCCTCATCATGAGCGTGAACCCCGGCTTTGGCGGCCAGAGCTTTATCGACTCCGCGCTGCGCAAGATCGAAGCTGTGCGCAAGCGCATTGATGCTTCTGGCAAGGACATTCGTCTGGAAGTCGATGGCGGCATCAAGACCGACAACATACGCCGCGTGGCTGACGCGGGTGCTGACACCTTTGTCGCGGGCAGCGCCATCTTTGGAAAGCCGGACTACCGGGGCGTGATCGACGCGATGCGTGTGGCCTTGGGCTGATCGCCTGGGTCGCTGCGAAGATTGGGCGCGGATGCCTTTGTGACAGACCGCACCTAATAGGGGGTCAGGCTACTGTTGCGCAGGCACGGTGATGGTCGTCGTGGTCGATTCGCGCAGCACGCCGCCGCCGGATACCGAGCCACTCGCCGGGCTGCTTTGCACGCGGCGCATGCAATCCGCCTGGTCAGCAGCCGTCTGGAAAGCTGCGCAACGCTGGGTGGCGTTGTCGGTGGCGGCGGCTCCAGGGTTGCTGAGATCGCCCTTGCGGGAAGCGTCCAGTGCGTTGTTGGCCTCGCGCAGGCAGGTGGCCAGGCTGTCCTGGGTGTTGTTGGTCATGCACTTTTCCCGCTCCTGCTCGTAGCGTGTCCGCGCGTCCTGCGGCGGCGTTTGAGCGGATGCGCCCGCACAGGCCAGCAGCAATGCCGCAGTGAAGATAGAGGTGGCAAAGCGAAGGCGTTTCATGGAGGGCTCCTGAGGCAATGGCAGACGATGGTCTGAACCTATGCCTGCAGGGTAGGCGCCGGGGCCATGTGCCCCTGTCGGACAGAGCCGCCCTTGCCCGTGCGCGCGCTTCGCGTCTTGGGCTGGGTCAGCCCAGTCGCTGAAAGGTCAGGATGAAGGCCACGCCATCAGACGTGTTGCGCGCATTGATGGTGCCGCCCATCTTGGCCATGTAGGTTTTGGCCACAAACAGCCCCTGGCCCCGGTGCTCGCCCTCGCCCAGCGGGGTGGGGCTGGCGGGGTCGGAAACGCCCAGCTCAAAAATCCGCTCCAGCAGTTCGTCTGCAATGGTGGAGCCCTGATTGTGCAGCGTAGCGCTGGCGGTGGATTCTGACGCCGTGAGGGTCAGCCTGATGGGGCTGCCCGTGGGGCGATAGCGGCCGGCATTGCGCAAGATGTGGGTCACCACGTCTTCGAGCGCAAACTCGTCGGCCCGCACGATGACCGGGCCAGGGTGGCTTGGGCCCAGGTCGTACACCACATCCAAAATGCTCGCAAAGTGGGCGTTGTCGGCCACGTTGCGCAAGAAGGTATCCAGGTCCAGCCGCCCCTCGGGCACATCGGCGGCCTGCAGCGCTTCGGCGGGCGATGCCGTGCCATACAACACATGGATGGCCTGCTGCATGCGCTGCACATAGCGGTGGCCGGGGTCTTGTGGGCCGTTCAGCGCCATCAGCGACTGCAGGGGCGACATGATCTCGTGCCCTACGGCGTGCCACATGTCGCGCTCTTGTTGGGCGCGCAGCTGCTCGCGCTGCAGGTCGTCCTTCACGCGCTGCAGCAGGTCGGCCAAGCCACCGGCCAGAATGCCCAGCTCGTCCGAGCCGCGCAGGTCCGACACATCCAAGTCGCCCAGCCGGGGGGCGTTGTGGCCAGGCTGCACGTTGTACGACACGGCGGCGGCGCGGCGGGTCAGGGCTGTTACGCGGCGGATCAGGCCCACCTCGACCACCAGCCAGGCCAGCGCAATGGCGCCCAGCATGGCACCCAGGTACCACGACAGGCGCGTGGCCACAGCGGCCAGGCCTTGCTCCACGCCGCGCAGGTGGCCGGTGAAGTTGACCACGTAGTTGCCGGTGGGTGTGTCCAGAATGTCCAGGGCCGTGGGTGCGGCGGGCGTGGCTGCTGCCGGGCCCACGCCTGCGGCCTCCAGCGGCAGCCAGCGGATCAGGCGCAGCAGCCAGGGGGCAGATGGATCGGCCTGCACTTCGACGCCCTTGAGGGTGATGGCGCTGGCCTCGTCACTGCCCAGCTTGCGAATCTGCACGCGCTCGCCCGGCAACAGGCTGCGCGAGAGGTCGCCCAGCGATGCGGCTAGCTGCGCGCCGGGTGCGTCGCTGTCGAACAGCGGTCTGGTGTCCTCGCCCGGCGCCAGCATCTCCACCCGCACGCGAATCTGCCCCAGGTCTTCCGGCGGCCAGACCAGGCGCTCGTCCTTGCGGAACAAGGCTTCGCGGAACAGTTCGACCGGCAGGCGGATGGAGTAGTGCGTGCGGCGCAGGCAGTCAGTGGTGGTGGCCTCGCCAGCGGGCGAGCTGGCCGATGGGGGCGGCAGGTCGCGGCACTGACCGTTTTGCCACAGCCAGCCGCGAAAGTCGCGCACCGGCCGCGCGCGGGCGTCGAGCTGCGGCGTGCCGTTGTCCACAAACCCCGTCAGGCGCCCGCGCACAGCCGCGCTGCCTTGTGGGGGCATGGCCTCGTACGGCGCAATCCAGCGGTAGGTGGTGCCCCGCATGTCCAGGGTGATGCGCGCGCGGTGTGCCTCGGCGGGCACCAAAGCGCCGCGCTCGCGGGGTATCAGCTCGCCTGCATAGAAGCTGCCCACCAGGTAAATGAAGCCGCCCGCATAGGGGTTGTTGCCAATCGCTGCGCACACTGATGCGCCATCGGGGTACTGCACAGAGCAGCCCGCCATCTCCACGGCTTGCTGTGATTTTTGCGGGTCGTCAAAGTCGATGGCCGCATAGGGCAGCAGCAGCGGCGCCAGCGGCGTCACGCCCTGGCCGAGGTGGCTGGCGTTGAGCAGCGCCAACTGGCCCGAGGGGTGGCGCAGCCGCGCCATGACCTCGGCCTGGCTGCGCACAAAGCCATGCTGGTAAGCCTGCCAGGCGCGCTCCTTTTCGTCCTTGAGCACCACCACGCTCAGCACCACCGTGGCCAGTGCCAGCAGCACGAACACCCCGCGCACCAGAATGCGCAGGCGGAACGCGGGCAGGCCCAGCCGGGGCATCTCCAGCGCGGGGCGGCGCAGCAGGCGCTTCATTTACCGACCCAGCGGAAGCCGCGCATGGGCACGTTCTCAATGCCTTCAAATCCGGGGTCCACTTCACGCAGCGCCTCGCGAATGGTGCTCACATGCTTGCGCACGTTGTCACGATTGCGCCCGCTTTTCACCACCTCGAACAGTTCGTCATACGACACCACCTCGCCACTGCGCTGGTGCAGCGTGGCCAGGATGCGCTGGGCCGTCAGTGGCAGGTTGATGCGCTCGCCGCGCCAAGTGGGGGTGCGCTGCCACAGCGGGTCCAGCACCAGTGCATCACCCACGGGGGCGGAGGGCGCGCTGGCTGGGGCCTGGGCCTGTGTGGTACGCAGGATGTCGAGAAAGGTCTCAATGAAATCGGCCTCTTCGAACGTGGTTTTCTGCAGGTAGTCCCACGCGTCCAGCGCCTTCATGATGCTGCGGTAGATGGCCGCAGGCATGGCCGACACCACCAGCACCGGCGTGCCCTGGCGCAGCTTGTTGATGGCATTGATGAGGGCCACGCCCGCATGGCGCTCGCGGCCTAACTCAATGTCCAGCACCACCGCGTCGTAGTGCTCGCGGGCCAGCGCGGCCTCGGCCTCGTCGCGGGTAAACCACTGGTCGATGACGATGCCGCTCTTGGCGCTGCGTATCCACCCGGCCAACTGGTTGCTGGTGGGCAGGTCGTCTTCGATCACGGCAATGCGGGTCATGGGCAGGGCGGGGCAGTAGAGGGG
>NZ_QAIM01000174.1:10139-15846 GCF_003061035.1 Acidovorax sp. HMWF018 | reverse complement strand
GCGCCTGCCCGAGCCCGACACCCTGGCCCAGGGCGCCACGCTGCTGCGCACGCTGGTGGCCCATGACGACTGGCTGCCCGACACCTATGCCCAGCCCCACCCCGATCGCTACCAGCAGTACCTGCTGCATGCCGATGCGCTGGGGCGCTTTTCGGTCGTGAGTTTTGTGTGGGGCCCCGGCCAGGCCACGCCCATTCATGACCACACCGTGTGGGGCCTGATCGGCATGCTGCGCGGCGCCGAGGATTCGCAGGCCTATGCCCGCACGCCCGACGGCCGCTGGGCACCGCAGGGCGCGCCCGTGCGGCTGCAGCCGGGCCAGGTGGAGGCCGTCTCGCCCAACGACCCCGCAATAGGCGATGTGCACCGCGTAAGCAACGCGTGGGCGGGCCACACCTCCATCAGCATCCACGTGTACGGCGCCAACATTGGCGCGGTGCAGCGCAGCGTGTACCTGGAGGACGGCACGCGCAAGCCATTCATCTCGGGCTACAGCAACAGCACCCTGCCCAACCTCTGGGACCTGTCCAAAAACCCTACACCGGCTGCCTGAAGCCGATCCGACCCAACACCATGACCGCTCCCGCCCTGCCCCAGACTTCGTTCCACCAGGTTCGCGAGGCCCTGCTCGCCCGCCAAGAAATCGCCTTGCTCGACGTGCGCGAGGAAGACCCGTTTGCCCAAAGCCACCCGCTGTTCGCCGCCAACCTGCCCGCCGGAAAGATCGAGCTGGAGGCGTGGACGCGCATTCCGCGCCGCGACACCTTCATCGTGGTGTACGACAACGGCGAAGGCCTGGCCGAGCCCGCCGCGCGCAAGCTGCAGCAGCTGGGCTACACGCAGGTGACGCTGCTGGCCGGTGGCCTGCAGGGCTGGCGCGATGCGGGCGGCGAGCTGTTCATCGACGTGAACGTGCCCAGCAAATCGTTTGGCGAGCTGGTGGAGGCCGAGCGCCACACGCCCTCGCTGGCAGCCGAAGAGGTGCAGGCGCTCATCAACGCCCAGGCCGATGTCGTGGTGCTGGATGCGCGCCGGTATGACGAGTACCACACCATGAACATCCCCACCGGCGTGAGCGTGCCCGGCGCGGAGCTGGTGCTGCGCGCGCAGGCACTGGCGCCCAACCCGGCCACGCAGATCATCGTGAACTGCGCGGGCCGCACGCGCAGCATCATCGGCACGCAGTCGCTGGTGAACGCGGGCATCCCCAACCCGGTGGCGGCCTTGCGCAACGGCACCATCGGCTGGCTGCTGGCCGGCCAGACGCTGGAGCGCGGCGCCACCCGCCGCTTTGACCCCGCAGTGCATGCCGACCGCGAGCGCGCGCCTCAGCAGGCGCGCAGCGTGGCCGACCGCGCGGGCGTGCAGCGCGCCACCCGCGCCAACCTGGCGCGCTTTGGGGCCGAGGCGCAGCGCACCACCTACCTGCTGGACGTGCGCACGCCCGAAGAATTTGCCGCAGGCCACCTGCCCGGCTTTCGCAACACGCCCGGCGGCCAGCTGGTGCAGGAGACCGACCACACCGCCGCCGTGCGTGGCGCGCGCATCGTGCTGGTGGATGACGACGGGGTGCGCGCGAACATGAGTGCATCGTGGCTGGCGCAGATGGGCTGGGACGTGTGGGTGCTGGACGACGCGCCCGCCGCCGACTTCAGCGAGACCGGCGCCGTGGCCAACACCGTGCCCGAGCCCGAAGGCCCGATTGCCTGGGTCACGCCCGCACAACTGGCGGATTGGCTGAACGAAGAAAGCAAACAGCGCCCCGGCCACACCGCCGTGCTGGACCTGACCACCAGCGCTAACTACGTGCAGCGCCACATCCCCGGCGCGTGGTTCGTGATCCGCTCGCAACTGGCACAGGCGGTGGCCAGTATTCCCAAGGCGCAGCGTTATGTGTTGACCTGTGGCAGCAGCCTGCTGGCACGCTATGCCGCGCAGGACCTGGCCCGCCTGACGGGTGGCGCCGAGGTGGTGGTGCTGGAGGGTGGCACGCTGGCCTGGATCGCCCAGGGCCTGCCGCTGGAGCATGGCGAGACGCGCCTGGCCTCGCCACGCATCGACCGCTACCGCCGCCCGTACGAAGGCACCGACAGCCCGCGCGAAGCGATGCAGGCCTACCTGGACTGGGAGTTCGGGCTGGTGGAGCAACTGGGGCGCGACGGCACCCACGGGTTCCGAGTGATCTGATTCACTATCGATTTAATAGCTGCCAGCGCATGATTCACTAGCGCTACCGGCTGATTTCTCTACAAACCCTCTTCTGGGGCGCCCCAGGGGTGCTTACAACGCCCCGTACCGCCACGACACGTTCATCGCCAGCACCTCGCCCTGCGCCAAGGTGCGCAGGCCGGGCTGGCCCGGTTGGTGGAAAGCATCGATGGGCTGGGTGATGGGCTCAAAGCAGAACGCCGGGCCCTGTGGCGGGCGGTACACCAGGCAGTAGTGGTGGGCCGCGCCGCCGTCCTTGGCAAAGTCTGGCATGTGGGCGGTAAGGCGCAGACCGCGCTCGGGCCAGTCGATCTGCGCGGTGCCGCCCCAGCCGGTGTAGGCGTTGTCGATCAGGCCGCCGTTGGCGGGCGCACCGGTGTTCAAGTCCCAGCCGGGCGGGAAGTGCTGCGTGTGCTCCGTGGGCAAAGGGTCGTCGCCACACAGCCACACGCCCTGCACCGGCGCCGTGATGCGCGTGCCGGGCGTGCGCGGAAACCAGGGGTGCAGGCCCAGGCCGTAGGGCAGCGGCTGCGCGCCCAGGTGCCGCACTTGCACCGACTGGTCCAGGCCGCCCTCCACCAGGCGGAAGGTCTGTACACATTCGTACTCGTAGGGGTTGCCGTCAAAGCGCTCGGAGCGCAGCTGCATCTGCAGCGTGTCGGGCGCGGGCTGGGTCAGCTGCCAGGGCTGCAGCCACCCGTCGCCGTGAATAGGGTACGGCTCGCCCACGCGGTTGGGACGCATGGGGTGGAACTGCCCCGCGTGCTCAAACCCGCCGCCGCTGATGCGGTTGGACCAGGGCACCATGGCAAAGGATGCAAGCTGGTACAGGTCGGGCGTGGCGCCATCCCACGGCCGCCACAGGTCGATCCGCGCGCCCGCCGCTTGCGGGTCGTCGATCTGCCAGGCCGCCACGCTGCCGCCCAGTGTGGGCACCAGGCCCAGGTGCTGCCCCGCGTGGTGCAGCCAGACGATGGGGTGGCGGGATGAAGTGGCCTCGGTCATGGGCGGTGTGCTTTCTGCGGGATGGAGGAAAAAGGAGGCGGAGCCACGGCCCCGCCGCTGCGCGTGGCGCCAGCGTCAGCCGCCGAACAGGTGTGCGGGCAGGCCGGGCGTGCTGATATCCACGGCAAACAGAGCACCCGCCAGCGGCTCAGCCGCGATCTGCTCGGGCGTGAGCCCGGTGCGGGCCGAGGTGATGTACAGCGTGCGCAGGTCTGCACCGCCAAACGCGCAGTTGGTGACCTGGCTCACGGGCAGGGTGATGCGGGCCAGCTCTTCAGCCGTGTCGGCATCGTGGCAGGTGACGCAGCCACCGCCCCAGTGCGCAATCCACAAGCGGCCTTGCGCGTCGGTGGTCATGCCATCGGGCACGCCGTCCGCAGCGGGCCAGCGCTTCCACAGCGTTTTGTCGCTCACGGTGCCGGTGGCCAGGTCGCAGCGGTAGCGGTAGGTCGTGCCCTGCACCGTGTCGTTGAAAAACATGGCCGGGCCCCGCGCGGTGGTGGCCCAGGTGGGGCCGTTGGTCACGGCAAAACCATCGTCGTGCCGCACGCAGTCGCCACTGGCGGTGTAGCTGTAGAGCGCGCCCGTGGGGGCCTCGCACGCAAAGTCCATGCTGCCGCCCCAAAAGCGGCCCTGGGCGTCGCACTTGCCGTCGTTGAATCGGTTGCCGGTGCGCTCTGGCTCGGGCTGGTGCAGGTAGCGTGGGGCGATGTCGGCAGCGGGGTCGAACAGCGCAAAGCCCCGGCGCAGAGTGACGATGAAGCCGGGGGCGTTGGCGCGCTCGGCGATGGCGGAGATTTCTTCGTCAAACGTCCAGCGCTGGTGGGCACTGGTGGCCGGGCTCCAGCGGTGCAGCTCGCGCTGCAGGATGTCCACCCAGTACACGGCCTGCTCGCGCACCGACCACAGCACGCCCTCACCCAGTGCGTTGCCCAGCGCGACCACGCAGCGCACGGCGCCGGTGGATGTTGGCGCAGAGGCGGACGCGCCGCTGGGCGGTGGGATGGGGGTATCCAGCGAAGGGCGCACGTTGGTTGTCTCCGGTCGTTTTTTTGCATCGGCCTGCCGCCAGGCACTTGACGAGCGGCATCTTATCAACGCCAATTGATGCTTGAAATGAATTTTTTCGCCATTGATTGATTGCAATATTGATATGACGCAGTTTTTTACCCCCTTCTCTTCCTCGACCGACGCCACGGGCGCCCCCCAGGGCCTGGCGAAATTCCCCAGCCTGCAAGGCCGCGCCGTGTTCGTGACCGGCGGCGGCAGCGGCATTGGCGCGGCCATCGTGGCGGCGTTTGCAGAGCAAGGCGCCCGCGTGGCGTTTGTGGACGTGGCGCGCAACGCCAGCGAAGCCCTGGCCCAGCACATTGCCGACGCAGGCCTGCCCCGCCCCTGGTGGCGTGTGTGCGATGTGCGCGATGTGAACGCCCTGCAAGCCTGTGTGGCTGAAGCGGCGGCCGAGCTGGGCAGCGACTTTGCGGTGCTGGTGAACAACGTGGCCAGCGACGACCGGCACACGCTGGAGTCCGTAACCCCCGAGTACTACGACGAGCGCATGGCCATCAACGAGCGCCCCGCCTTCTTCGCCATCCAGGCTGTGGTGCCCGGCATGCGCAGGCTGGGCGCGGGCTCGGTCATCAACCTGGGCTCCACGGGCTGGCAGGGCAAGGGCACGGGCTACCCCTGCTATGCCATTGCGAAGTCGTCGGTGAACGGCCTCACGCGCGGGCTGGCCAAGACTCTGGGGCAGGACCGGATCCGCATCAACACGGTGTCGCCGGGGTGGGTGATGACGGAGCGGCAGATCAAACTGTGGCTGGACGCCGAGGGCGAGAAGGAGCTGGCGCGCAACCAGTGCTTGCCGGACAAGCTGCGGCCACATGACATTGCGCGGATGGTGTTGTTTTTGGCGTCGGATGATGCGGCGATGTGTACGGCGCAGGAGTTCAAGGTGGATGCGGGGTGGGTTTGAATTTTTGAGGTCTTTTTGGGCTCTGGCGCTTATTCATTAAGCGCTGGTAGCTATTGTTTTTGTAGATTTTGAGGGTGGGTGTTGGTCTGGCGGCGTGCTCGGGTTGAGGACGGAGGCCGGGAGTCGCCCGGCGTGCGAGTAACTTTCTTTCGCGTCGCCGAAAGAAAGTCACCAAAGAAAGGGCGACCCTACTGCGCGCGTCCCTCCGCTGCGCTACGGGCAACCTGCGATGCTCGCACAGAGGGTGCGCCGCAGAACTCACTGCGCGCTACGCGCTCCGTTCAAACAACTGCGGCAAGTCAGTGCACGAAGTACGTGTGTCCTTCGGCACACGCACGCACCCCCTGCCCTGCGCTTCTCGGCACGCGCAGAAGGGAACCCAAAAATGGACATCCACACGGGCCATTGCTTCGCTGCGCTGCGCTCGGTCCCGTCTCGCGGGCGCAAGCGCCAAGCGCTGCGCAGGCGGGGCCGAGCGCAGCGATGGCCCGTGTGGCTGTTTGGATGTTCGGCTCCCCA
>NZ_QAIM01000174.1:0-10129 GCF_003061035.1 Acidovorax sp. HMWF018 | reverse complement strand
CCCATGCTTCGTGAACTGACTCGCCGTGGATGTCTGAGCGGCGCGCGCCAGCGCAGAGCGAGTTCCACGGCGCACCCCGCAACCGCCCCGCCGCAGGTTTGCCCCGTCGCACAGCGAAGGGGTCGCAGACTGGGGGTCGCCTTTCTTTTGGGTACTTTTCTTTGGCGAAGCAAAGAAAAGTACCTCGCCCGCCGGGTCGACTCCCGGCCTCCGCACTCAACAAAGGCACGCCACCCACTCAGCGCACGAAAACCAACACTACAAAATCAATAGCTACCAACACATATCCCGCTAGCGCATCCAGCCAATATCAACCAAAACCATCAATCCCCCACCTCCAACCGCCTCCCGTACTGCACCAGACTCGTCTGCTTCAACGCCTTCATCATCACCTTCGCCGCCGGCGACAACAGCCGGTCCGACCGCGTGATGATTCCGAACGCATCCATATGGCACGGCATCGCCAGCGGCAACACCGTCACGATCCCATGCGCCGCGTAATAGCGCGCCACATCCTCCGCCACCACCGCAATCATGTCGCTCTGCTGCAGCATGCGCGTGATGAACAACAGGGCCGATGTCTCCACCGTGTGCAGCGGCGGCGCCAGCCCGTCCTGCTGGAACATCAGGTCAAACCGGTGCCGCAACACGCTGCCCGCCGGCGGCACGATCCAGCTGGCCGACACCACGTCGCGCAGCGTCAACCCGGTCATGCTCGACAGCGGGTGGCCCGGGCGCGTCATGGCGCAGACCAGCTCCTCCGTCAGCGACTCATAGCGCAGGTTCTCCTTGTCGTGCTCCTCGTACAAGCGGCCCACCACGATGTCGAGCTTGCCCTGCTCCAGCCGCTCCAGCAGCACCGGGCTGGTCTCGATGTCGAGCGAAATGCGCAGGCTGGGATGCTCCTGTTTGACCAGCGCCACGGCGGCGGGCAGGAGGCTCAGGCCGGGTGAGGTGATGGCGCCGATGCCCACTTGGCCATAGTGCCCGCGCTTGAGCGCACCGATCTCGTCGTGCGCCTGGTTCAGGTTGGCCAGGGCCATGCGCGCGTGGCGGATCATCGTTTCGCCGTACCAGGTGGGGCGCATGCCACGCGGCAGGCGGTCAAACAGCGACACCTCCAGCACGTCCTCCAGGTCCTTGAGCAGCTTGGAGGCAGCGGGCTGGGTCATGCTGAGCACCTGGGCGGCGCGGTGGATGTTGCCCTCTTCGGCCAGGGCCACCAGCAGCAGCAGTTGGCGCGTCTTGAGGCGGGCGCGGATGAACCAGTGGTTGTAGGTGCTCATGGATGGCGAAGGACGGGAAAAAAAGGGAGGGGTTTTCCAGAATGCAAAGAACGATATGTATTTTGTCTAAAAAACGATTGGATTGATATCGAAACCTTCCATAGACTTCGCCGCAACTGCAACAAAGGCCTCTCTCCATGAAGCTCGGCGACCTCCAGCTCAGCCCCCGGCACCTGATCAACGGCCGGTGGGAAATCGGCACCACCACCGGCATCAGCACCAACCCGTCGGACACCCGCGAGGTGGTGGCCGAATACGCCCGCGCCGACCGCAACCAGACCGAGCTGGCCGTGCGCGCTGCGGCCGACGCCCTGCCCACCTGGAGCCAGAGCACACCCCAACGCCGCGCCGACGTGCTGGACATGATCGGCAGCGAGCTGCTAGCGCGCAAGGACGAGCTGGGCGCACTGCTGGCGCGTGAAGAAGGCAAGACGCTGCCTGAAGGCATCGCCGAGGTGGCGCGCAGCGGGCAGATCTTCAAGTTTTTTGCGGGAGAGGCGCTGCGCATCCAGGGCGAACTACTCGCCTCGGTGCGCCAAGGCGTGCAGGTGGACGTAACCCGCGAGCCCGTGGGCGTGGTGGGCATCATTGCGCCGTGGAACTTCCCGTTCGCCATCCCGGCCTGGAAGATCGCCCCGGCCCTGGCCTACGGCAACACCGTGGTGTTCAAGCCCGCCGAGCTGGTGCCCGCCTGTGGCTGGGCGCTGGCCGAAATCATCAGCCGCAGCGGCCTGCCCGCCGGTGCCTTCAACCTCGTCATGGGCAGCGGCCGCGAGGTGGGCCAGACGCTGGTGGACCACCCGCTGGTCAATGCGCTGAGCTTTACCGGCTCTGTTTCCACAGGCGACCGCATCTTGCGTGCGGCCAGCCAGCGCCGTGCCAAGGTGCAGCTGGAGATGGGCGGCAAGAACCCGCTCATCGTGCTGGCCGACGCCGACCTGGACCAGGCGGTGGACTGCGCGCTGCAGGGCTCGTATTTCTCCACCGGTCAACGCTGCACCGCATCGAGCCGCCTCATTGTCGAGGCCGAGGTGCACGACGCCTTTGTGGCGCGCCTGCGCAACCGGCTGGCCAGCCTGAAGGTGGGCCACGCGCTGGAGCGCGGCACCGAGATGGGCCCGGTGGTGGATGACAACCAGCTGGCACAAAACCTGGACTACATCGACATTGCGAAGAGCGAGGGAGCGGAGCATGTCTGGGGTGGCGAGCGCCTGGAGCGCCCCACCCCAGGCCATTACATGAGCCCAGCCCTCTTCCTGGCCCGCCCCGAGCACCGCGTGGCGCGCGAGGAAATCTTTGGCCCCGTGGCCTGCGTGCTGCGGGCCGACGACTACGAGCACGCACTGGCCTTGGCCAACGACACGCCCTTTGGCCTGTGTGCGGGCATCTGCACCACGTCGCTCAAGCGCGCCATGCACTTCAAGCGCCACGCTGCCGTGGGCATGACCATGGTGAACCTGCCCACGGCGGGGGTGGACTTCCATGTGCCGTTTGGCGGCCGTAAGGAGTCAAGCTACGGCGCCCGCGAGCAGGGGCGCTACGCCGCCGAGTTCTACACCACCGTCAAGACCGGCTACATGTTGGCTTGAGCCCTGCCCTTTTCGAGCGTTCCTTCTTTCCATCCCGCAACCATCGTCAACCAACCATTACAGACAGGAGACAAGATGATGAAAATGAACCGCCGCACCGTTGCTGCCGCCTTGGCCAGCGTGCCCGTGGCCGCCTTGCTGCCCGGCGCCGCCTGGGCGCAAAAGCCCCTCGTGCTGGGCTTCAGCCAGGTGGGGGCCGAGAGCGAATGGCGCACCGCCAACACCGAGTCCATCAAGTCGGCCGCCAAGGAGGCGGGCATCGAGCTGAAGTTTTCGGACGCGCAGCAAAAGCAGGAGAACCAGATCAAGGCCATCCGCTCGTTCATCGCGCAGAAGGTGGACGTGATTGCGTTCTCGCCCGTGGTGGAGTCGGGCTGGGAGCCCGTGCTGCGCGAGGCCAAGGCCGCCAAGATCCCCGTGGTGCTGACCGACCGCGCAGTGAACACCAAGGACACGTCGCTGTACGTGACCTTCATGGGCTCGGACTTTGTGGAAGAAGGCCGCAAGGCCGGCCGCTGGCTGGTGGAGAAGATGAAGGACCAGAAGGGCGACTTCAACATCGTCGAGCTGCAAGGCACCGTGGGCTCGGCCCCTGCCATCGACCGCAAGAAAGGCTTTGAAGAAGTCATCAAGGCCGACCCCAAGTTCAAGATCATCCGCAGCCAGACCGGTGACTTCACCCGCGCCAAGGGCAAGGAAGTGATGGAAGCCTTCCTGAAGGCCGAGGGCAAGAAGATCAACGTGCTGTACGCGCACAACGACGACATGGCGATTGGCGCCATCCAGGCCATCGAAGAGGCCGGCATGAAGCCCGCCAAGGACATCGTGATCATCTCCATCGACGCGGTGAAGGGCGCCTTCGAAGCCATGATCGCCGGCAAGCTCAACGTGAGCGTGGAATGCAGCCCCCTGCTGGGTCCGCAGCTGATGAGCGCTGTGAAGGACATCAAGGCAGGCAAGGCGGTACCCAAGCGCATCGTGACCGAAGAAGGCATCTTCCCGATGGAAGTGGCGGCGAAGGAAATGCCGAACAGGAAGTATTAACCCCCTGAGGCGCTGCGCGCCTTCCCCCTTTCTCTCGCATCGCTGCGCGATGCGGGAAGGGGGACGCCACTGGCCCGGCGGGGCGGCCCTTGGGCGGCGGCTCTGGCACTGGGCCGCGACAGTTTCGTAAGGCCGTGACGCATCCAAGCGGCAATCAAATCAAAACAACATCAGGAGACAGACTCAAATGAAGCGTGCAATTTTCAAGGCCGTGTTGGCCACCGTGGCACTGGCTGCCATTGGCGCCACGTCCGTGGCATCGGCCCAGGACAAGGGCACCATCGGCATCTCGATGCCCACCAAGTCCTCGGCGCGCTGGATTGCCGATGGCGACAACATGGTCAAGGTGCTCAAGGACCGGGGCTACAAGACCGACCTGCAGTACGCCGAAGACGACATCCCCAACCAGCTCGCGCAGATCGAGAACATGATCACCAAGGGTGCCAAGGTGCTGGTGATCGCGTCGATTGACGGCACCACGCTGTCCAAGGCGCTGCAAAACGCGGCCGACAAGGGCGTGAAGGTCATTGCGTACGACCGTCTCATCAAGGGCTCGAAGAACGTGGACTACTACGCCACGTTCGACAACTTCCAGGTGGGTGTGCTGCAGGCCACCTCCATCGTGGACAAGCTGGGCCTCAAGCAAGGCAAGGGCCCGTTCAACATTGAACTGTTCGGCGGCTCGCCGGACGACAACAACGCCTTCTTCTTCTACGACGGCGCCATGAGCGTGCTGCAGCCCTACATCGACAGCGGCAAGCTGGTGGTGCGCAGCAAGCAGACCGGCATGAACAAGGTGGGCACGCTGCGCTGGGATGGCTCGGTGGCCCAGGCGCGCATGGACAACCTGCTGTCGGCCTACTACGGCAAGGACAAGGTGCATGCGGTGCTGTCGCCCTATGACGGCATCTCCATCGGCATCCTGTCCTCCCTCAAGGGCGTGGGCTACTGCACCGCCCAGCAGCCCTGCCCCGTGGTCAGCGGCCAAGACGCTGAGGTGCCTTCCATCAAGTCCATCCTCAAGGGCGAACAGTCTTCCACCGTGTTCAAGGACACCCGCGAGCTGGCCAAGGTGGCCGCCAACATGGTGGACGCCGTGCTGACGGGCAAGCAGCCCGAGATCAACGACACCAAGACCTACAACAACGGCGTGAAGGTGGTGCCCTCGTACCTGCTCAAGCCCGTGTCGGTGGACGTATCCAACTGGAACACGGTGCTGGTCGGCAGTGGCTACTACAAGGAGTCCCAAATCAAGTGAGCGCGAGCGGCTTCTGCATGTAGAGCCGCCGCCTGCGAATGCTGCTGGGGCAGCGCAGGCGGCGTGCAACCGGGATGGGGCCCAAGGCCCTGCCAACAGACTGAGAGACCATGCTTCTTGAAATGCGGAACATCCGCAAAACCTTCCCTGGCGTGGTGGCGCTGAACCAGGTCAACCTGCAGGTGCAGGCCGGGGAGATCCATGCCATCGTCGGCGAAAACGGGGCGGGCAAATCCACGCTGATGAAGGTGCTGTCGGGTGTGTACCCGCACGGCAGCTACAGCGGCCAGATCCTGTTCGACGGGCAGGAGCGCGAATTTGCGGGCATCCGCGACAGCGAGCACCTGGGCATCATCATCATTCACCAGGAGCTGGCGCTAGTACCGCTGCTGTCGATTGCCGAGAACATCTTCCTGGGCAACGAAACCGCGCGGCACGGCGTCATCGACTGGATGGCTGCCCACAGCCGCGCCCAGGCACTGCTGCACAAAGTGGGCCTGCGCGAGTCGCCTGACACACCGGTGGGCCAGCTGGGTGTGGGCAAGCAGCAGCTGGTGGAAATTGCCAAGGCGCTGTCGCGCAAGGTGCGCCTGCTGATCCTGGACGAGCCCACAGCCAGCCTGAACGAGAACGACAGCCAGGCCCTGCTGGACCTGCTGCTGGAGCTGAAAGCCCAGGGCATCACCTGCATCCTGATCTCGCACAAGCTCAACGAAATCTCGCGCGTGGCGGATGCGATCACCGTGCTGCGCGACGGCAGCACCGTGCAGATGTTGGACTGCCGCGAAGGCCCGGTGAGCGAGGACCGCGTGATCCAGGCCATGGTGGGCCGCGAGATGAGCGACCGCTACCCCCAGCGCCAGCCGCAAGTGGGCGACATTGTTTTTGAGGTGCGCAACTGGCGCGCCCACCACCCGCAGCGCAGCGACCGCGAGCACCTCAAGGGGATCGACCTGAATGTGCGGCGCGGCGAGATAGTGGGCATTGCGGGCCTGATGGGCGCAGGCCGCACAGAGCTGGCCATGAGCATCTTCGGCCGCTCGTGGGGCCAGCGCATCAGCGGCGAAGTGCGGCTGCACGGCCAGCCCATCGACGTGAGCACTGTGGAAAAGGCCGTGCGCCACGGCCTGGCCTATGTGACCGAAGACCGCAAGGGCAATGGCCTGGTGCTGAACGAAGACATCCAGTTCAACACCTCGCTGGCCAACCTGCCGGGCGTGTCGTTCGCCAGCGTGATCGACAGCGGCCAGGAACACCGCGTGGCACAGGACTACCGCGAGAAGCTGCGCATCCGCTGCTCGGGTGTGGACCAGAAGACGCTGAACCTGTCGGGCGGCAACCAGCAAAAAGTGGTGCTGAGCAAATGGCTGTTCACCAGCCCCGAAGTGCTCATCCTCGACGAGCCCACGCGCGGCATCGACGTGGGCGCCAAGTACGAGATCTACACCCTCATCGCCCAGCTGGCCGCCGAGGGCAAATGCGTGATCGTGATCTCGTCCGAAATGCCCGAGCTGCTGGGCATCACGGACCGCATCTATGTGATGAACGAAGGCCGCTTTGTGGCCGAGATGCCCACGGCCGAGGCATCCCAAGAACGAATCATGCGAGCGATTGTGAAAGCCAGTTGATATGAGCCAGACCACCCATCCCCCCGCCAGCACGCTGGCCGACGGCAGCCCGACAGCAGCGGCGCGGCACGACAAATCGCTGTTGCAGCACCTGCAGCACAACCTGCGCGAATACGGCATGTTGATCACGCTGGTGGCCATCATGGGCTTCTTCCAGTACATGACCGAGGGCACGCTGATGCAGCCCTTGAACCTGACCAACCTGGTGCTGCAGAACAGCTACATCGTCATCATGGCGCTGGGCATGCTGCTGGTCATCGTGGCCGGGCACATCGACCTGTCGGTGGGGTCGGTGTGTGGTTTCATCGGCGCGCTGGCTGCGGTGCTGATGGTCGAATACAACTGGCACTTTGTGCCCGCCACGCTGGTGTGCCTGCTGTGCGGCGGGCTCATCGGCGCCATTCAAGGCGGGTTTGTGGCCTTCTCGCGCATTCCGTCGTTCATCGTCACGCTGGCGGGCATGCTGGTGTTCAAGGGCCTGGCGCTGGCGCTGCTGGCGGGTCAGTCGGTGGGGCCGTTCCCTTCGGCGTTCCAGATGCTCAGCTCGGGTTTCATCCCCGACCTGTTCAGCGTGGAAGGCCTGCGCCTGACCTCGCTGCTGCTGGGCGCTGCGGTGGCTGCGGCCCTGGCCGTGGGCGGACTGCGCCAGCGCGCCAACCGCCTGCGCCATGGCGTGCAGACAGAACCTGCAGGCCTGTTCATCGCACGCACGGTGGTGTTTGGCGGGCTGCTGGTGTACTTCAGCTACCTGCTCGCTTCGTACAAGGGCCTGCCCAACGTGCTGATCGTGATGGCGCTGCTGATCGTGCTGTTCGACTTTGTCACCAGCCGCACCACCATCGGCCGCCGCATCTACGCCATGGGCGGCAACGAGAAGGCGGCCAAGCTCTCGGGCATCAAGACCGAGCGGCTCACGCTGTATGCCTTCATCAACATGGGCGTGCTGGCGGCCCTGGCCGGGCTGGTGTTTGCGGCGCGGCTGAACACTGCCACGCCCAAGGCGGGCCTGGGTTTTGAGCTGGACGTGATTGCGGCCTGCTTCATCGGCGGCGCATCGGCATCGGGCGGCGTGGGCAAGGTGATGGGCGCGGTCATTGGCGCCTTCGTGATGGGCGTGATGAACAACGGCATGTCCATCCTGGGCATCGGCATCGACTACCAGCAGGTCATCAAGGGCGTGGTGCTGCTGGCCGCCGTTCTCGTGGACGTTTACAACAAGAACAAAGCGTGATGACCCCCATGGACGCGTCCACCGCTCACGCCCCCGCTGCCGCGCCTGTGCTGCAGCTTTCGGGAATCCACAAGCAGTTTGCGGGCATCCCCGTGCTGCGCGACGTGCAGCTCAACCTCTACCCTGGCGAGATCCATGCGCTGATGGGGCAAAACGGTGCGGGCAAGTCCACACTGATCAAGGTGCTGACGGGCGTGCTGGAGGCCAGCGGCGGCCAGATGCGGCTGGGAGGGGAAGCCGTGTGGCCCGACTCGCCCCTGGCCGCGCAGCGTCTGGGCATCAGCACGGTGTACCAGGAGGTCAACCTCTGCCCCAACCTCTCGGTGGCCGAGAACATCTTTGCGGGCCGCTACCCGCGCTGCGGCATCGCGCAGGGTTTTCGCATCGACTGGGCCACGCTGCACCAGCGCGCCCGCGATCTGGTGGCGCGCATCGGTCTGCAGATCGACGTGACGCGCCTGCTGTCGGATTACCCGGTGGCCGTGCAGCAGCTGGTGGCGATTGCGCGTGCACTCAGCATCGAATCGCGCGTGCTGATCCTGGACGAACCCACCTCCAGCCTGGACGACGACGAGGTGCAGAAGCTCTTCGAGGTGCTGCGACGCCTGCGCAGCGAGGGCCTGTCCATCGTCTTTGTGACGCATTTCCTGAACCAGGTGTATGCCGTATCCGACCGCATCACCGTGCTGCGCAACGGAAGCTGGGTGGGTGAGTGGCTGGCAAAGGACCTCGGACCTCAAGCCCTCATCGCCGCCATGCTGGGCCGCGATATGGCTGCGGCATCGGAGCAACCCGCACCAGCGCCGACCGTGGACAGCCACCAGACCACGCTGCTTCAAACCGAGGGCCTGGGGCAAGACACTCAACTGCAGCCGCTGGACCTGCAGATCCGCGCGGGCGAGGTGGTGGGCTTGGCCGGGCTGCTGGGCTCAGGCCGCACCGAGCTGGCGCGCCTGCTGTTTGGCCTGGAGCAACCCGACCGGGGCGCGCTGCGCATCGACGGGCAGGTGGTGAAGTTTGCCAACCCCATGGATGCGATCCGCCATGGCCTGGCCCTGTGCCCCGAAGAGCGCAAGACCGACGGCATCGTGGCCGAGCTGTCGGTGCGCGAGAACATTGCGCTGGCGCTGCAGGCGCGCATGGGTGTGAGCAAGTTCCTTTCGCGCGCCGAGCAGACGGCGCTGGCCGAACGCTATGTGAAGCTGCTGGGTATCAAGACCGAGACGGTGGACAAGCCCATCGGCCTGCTGTCGGGTGGCAACCAGCAAAAGGCGATCCTCGCGCGCTGGATGGCCATCGAACCGCGCCTTTTGATACTGGACGAACCCACGCGCGGCATCGACGTGGCCGCCAAGCAGGAAATCATGGACCAGATCCTGCGCCTAGCCCAGGCGGGCATGGCCGTGTTGTTCATCTCTTCCGAAATGAGCGAGGTGGTGCGCGTGGCGCACCGCATCGTGGTGCTCCGCGATCGCCACAAGGTGGGTGAACTTCCAGCTGGAAGTAGCGAGGACGCCGTCTACGAACTCATCGCCGCAGAACAACATGCCTGAAAAACGCAATACCCCCTCCCCCATTGCCGCGCTGATGCACCACCGACTGGCCTGGCCCATCATCACGCTGCTGTTGTTGCTGGGTATCAACACGGCTTTCAACGCGAGCTTCTTGAACATCGAATGGCGCGACGGGCACCTGTACGGCAGCCTCATCGACATCCTGAACCGCGCCGCACCGTTGGTGCTGGTGTCCCTGGGCATGACGCTGGTGATCGCCACACGCGGCATCGATATCTCGGTGGGTGCGACAGTGGCCATTGCAGCGGCCGTGGCAGCGTGGCTGATCGGCGGCTCGGTGTCGGGCACCGAAAGCCGGTTCCCGCTGCCGGTCGCCATCCTGGGCGCCATCGGCGTGGCACTGCTGTGCGGGCTTTGGAACGGCGTGCTGGTCGCCAAGGTGGGCATGCAACCCATCATTGCCACGCTGATCCTGATGGTGGCAGGCAGGGGCATCGCCCAGCTCATCACCGATGGGCAGATCATCACCATCTACTACACACCCTACTTCTTCATGGGGGGCGGGTACCTGGCGGGGCT
>NZ_QAIM01000173.1:0-9954 GCF_003061035.1 Acidovorax sp. HMWF018 | reverse complement strand
ATAGTTATCCACAGCTGGTTTCTAATGGAACCAGCTTTAGCCCCTGGTCAATGTTCGACTGGCACTGCTGATCACGTTTGCACTGGCACTAACAGCCATTGTGAGCGCGCTTCGACTGCGCTGCCTCCTGTCGTAGGTGGTCAAAACAGCTGTTTTAAAGCTATTCAGCAATAGGCTTCTGCACGCGCAAATTGCGCCCAAAAAGAGGCCCTGAATTCGAAATCGTAAAGCTGTGCCACAAAAAATTGCCCCATTTTTCTGCGTTATTATAAAAAGTGAGTGACAACTTCTATTGTTTTCGTGTGAGAAAGCAATAGAACCCAAGAAATCAAAAAAGGAAAGTTCAGTCTTCCCAACACGGAAGACACCATGAACCACTCTCCTGCTTTTGAAGGCACGCTGATCAACCGCAAGACGGTCCAGGAACTGACGCACAAGTGCCCCGCGTCCATTCACAACGCGCTCAACGCAAAAGGCCCGTACTTCGACCCTGACTTCCCACGCCCGATCAAGTTGGGAATGGGCAGGGGCAACTACTGGATCGAGGAGGAAGTCCGGGTCTGGCTGGCAAAGCAGGTGGCTTTGTCACGACAGCCACTCAGAAAAGGAGGTGCCCACAACTAGTGCCCTTCTTTTCCTACTCAACAAGCGGGGGGCCAAAGCCCTCCATCGATAGACCCACACAGAGACTTCAAATGTTTTTTATTCCGCCCAAGTCCCCGCACACGAACTCATACCCTTTCGGTGCATTTGCTAATCAGGAACTGAACGAGATCTTTTACGACGTCAAGGACATGACCCAAGCGCCAGCGCCGCTTATCGGCAGCGCAATGATGGCCATCATGGCGTCAGTGACGCAAGCCCAGGTCGACGTGGAAGGACTGACCGGTGAGGCAACACCCTGTAGCCTGATCGTGGCAGTTGTTGCGGACAAAGGAGAGCGCAAGACCACAGTCACGAAGATCTTGATGAAGAAGATCGAGGAGGCCAACCATGAAGCCTAAAAGCCCGGAACAAGCAGCTTGGGATGCCGAATGCAAGCGCCTCCTGAAAAAGATCACTCGGACCTCTTGTGACGAAAAGGCCAAACAACTTCAGGCGCAGTACCGACTACATGTCGGATTGCGCCCCAAGCCATTTCTGCCAGGTCTTCGCGAATTTGGCGATACGACCACAGCCGCCTTTTTGGAGGGGCTTGCATCATCCGGTGGTACCGCTATCGTCATCGCCGACGAAGGGGGAACAGTTACCGGCGGTCAAACGCTCGCGCATCTTGCCTGGTGGAATAAGGCATGGGATGGAACCACCTTAAACCATGATCGATTGAGTAGCGGGTCCATCGTTGTCGAAAACCCAAGAGTCGTGGTCTTTCTCGCGATTCAACCGGAGCCGTTCCGGCGCTTCTTTGAGAAGAATCACTACATGGCACGCGAATCGGGATTTTCTTGCAGAGGCTTGTGGGCTTATGTGGAGAGCACGCAAGGATACCGAGGAGTGGGGGGGCATAGTGCCAACAGGCCTTACTCGGCAATCAAGCAGTTTCAGCGCCTTAGACATGAGGGCGAAACCCGCAGCAATGAGATTCTTCGGGACCCTGATGCGACTCGACAGCTTCTTCGACTGACAGCCGGGGCCACTCGCCTACGACAACAGTTCGCCACTGAAATGGAGTTGAGCCTGCGTCCAGACGGTGCTTATGCGGATGTCCGTGATCAGGCTTCGAAGGCAGCCGAGATAGCAACCCGAATGGCTGGTGTCATGCATTGCTTCTTTCAGCTCGATGGTGACATCGACGAGAGCACGATGCGCGACGCAATTTCTCTCATGCGATGGCACTTGGAGGAGTACCGGAGACTCTTTGGTGAGCCGAACCAGTACTCGCATGCGTTTGAGGACGCAATGAAGCTACAGGATTTTTTGGTGAAGGAAATCAATGCGCACGGGTGGTT
Source organism: Acidovorax sp. HMWF018 (assembly GCF_003061035.1). NCBI lineage: Bacteria > Pseudomonadati > Pseudomonadota > Betaproteobacteria > Burkholderiales > Comamonadaceae > Acidovorax > Acidovorax sp. HMWF018. The sequence continues at coordinate 8,005 of NZ_QAIM01000173.1, read as the reverse complement.
TGGGGTGAGCAGTTTCCAAAGAAGTCGACTCCGCACCTTCGGCCCCAATCAATCGCGCGATCCAAAGCGCTTCGACGCAGCTGTTGACTATCTCGTTAAACAGGGTGCCATGGACGAGGTGTGTGTTAAGGGGGGAGCTCGCATCAATTTGGTGCGGGAGTACTTCGCGCCTTTGGTGAATGAATTTTCCATGGCGCAGCACAAGCCTCAAATCTCCAGTTTGTCGAGTGGCCTTGGCTTCCAGCAACCTGGCCAACTTGGGCAACGCATTGGGTATTGGCCGTCGATTTAGGTGTCAGTGAGACCTTGCCGCGGATCGGTGGCAGTAAGCCCCATGGCCAAAGCACGGTCGATTTGTGAGTAGGCCCCCCTGCTAACCCGCTGAACTAGCGGGTTAGCAGGACCCCCCCCTCAAAAAATCGTCGCAAAAAAGGCTCACGCCCGCTCCGCAGAGACACCCTTCAACGGAAAAACAGTTTACGAAAGAAGATCAGTATGGAAGTTACAGCAAATATGCCAAAGCCAGTTGTGGGGGCCGCTCCGGCTCTCCCGTCGGTGTTAGATCGGTACTTTGCAGCCGCCGAAGAGAAGCGTCTTGTGGACGAAAAGCTATCCACTCTGCGCCAAGCGTTGGTCTCGGAAGGGCTCCAACAAATCGCACAGTGTATTGAACGGTACCAGCTCACTGCAGAGGATTTGAAAGAGGTGATGCCGCCCCAGGCGCCCTCGAATTCATTTCAGAAAGTTGGTTCAACTACCCGCCGCAGTTACCGTGATCCCACAACTGGAAAGATTTGGAATGGCCATGGGAAGCGCCCCAGTTGGTTGCTTGAGCACGGCCCAGATGCGTGCCTCATTACTTGAGATGGGTGCATAGAACTCATGACAAGCCAACGCCATGCCCCCTAGAAGGGTATTGCGTTGGAGTGCCATCTTTCACTGCTCGTCTTTGATTTCGAACGGCTCCCACGATTGCATGGATGTTGCTACTTCTCTAGACGCGACCCAGACGACATTGAGCTCGTATTGCTGAAAGGCAATCCACTGCTTGGTGCGGATCTCTACCAATTCCGGCATGTCGCCCATGAGTGCGATCCGCTTCGAGTAGTTGGCAATAACACTGTCGTTCTGAAGGTCCACTCTTGCGAATTTGTTTTCATGCAAGTGCGGTGGCATGGAATCGCTGGCAATAGCCTGTGGGGCTGGATGGTCGGAACTGTGCGAACCCCGAGGCTCCCAAGGAGAGAAATCTCCAGGGGAGTAATCATTTTTGTAGCCAAAAAGCGATCGCAACTCCAAGTAGTCTTTCATCGCAACTTGCCATGCCAATAGATCACCTGGGTGGCAAAGAGCGCGTAATGGGAAAAGGCCTTGTCTGATCAGATAACTTGCTTCCTCCGGAATTAGTTTGCTGCTGTAAGTAGGTTCTAGTTCTGTGTCTGGAAGGAAAGGGATATCAACAATAGAGCCAGGGGTAAAACGCTGGTTGTTTTCTCTCCAATGACTTAGGTCGAGTGCGAGAAAGCTGATGGGCCTCTCTCCATCGCTTTCTATGCAGTCTATCGGTGACCTTCTATAGAAAACCTGATAGAGAAGATTGAGTAATCGGTATCCATTAAGAGCGACTGCCGGGTTGTGTTCATTGCGCTCTGAACTCTTCTCTTGCAGGAAGAGAAAAGGAGGCAATGGCACTCCATCGAAAAGTACCTTTTGGAGAACGTCAATCGCCTCAGCATAGGTCCACTTCTTTGATCCGATGTCGTGGGAGAGGCGTAGTGACTTTTCGTGTACCCATGCCAGCACTTCCACTAGTCGTGGTGAGGAGTTTTTGAAAGGCCTGGCAATTGAGTCGCTGTTGTCGAGTTGGCGAAAGAACATGACTGGGTTTAATTGAATGATTGGCTGAACACCATCTCAGCCTTTGTGATTCGTTTCATAGCTCTGAGCATCTCAAAAAAAGCCTTGTGGGGGCATAAAGCGGGCTTCGAACGGATGTAACTCAGATGGGATTCGTATGAGCTAGATTCAACTTTTTCGCCAAAAGCGTTGGAGTTTGCTAGGGGTTTTCATTGCATAGATAGCTTTTAGTACATGGAGTATATGTTATGTGGTATTTGTGCTATGTATTGACTGCTTTATAAGGTCAGTCTCTCAGTGCTGAGATACCTCTCATAAGGCTATTGTTCGATATAGGCTAAGTCTCTAATATCTCTTCGTAAAGTGAGTGTAGTTGACTTAAAAATAAGAAATCAATATTCATTCGAATGAATGAGCAACGGAGTAAGCGAAATGTTTGTAGACCAGATGGAATCGCACGTTGGTTGTGCAATCGAATCACCCCATTGTGTAGTCACTGTAGATAGGGGCACTCTTGTGTGGCTTGAGCAATTGCAATCGGCATTGCAATCCACTTGCCCGATTGGAAGAGGTAAGAAAAAGCTCTCTATGACTCCTCATGCACGTGTGCGAAGAGCCAAGAAGCTATCAGCTCTTCTGGAGGGTATGGCTCTCTCTGAGGTGATTGAGCGAATTCGGCTCGCCAAAAGTGACCCACACATCGCATGCCTGGATCGTGCTCTTCCGTCCATTCTGAAGGACGCAAGCATGACTGAGCATTTGTCGAGTGGTGCGGCACTGACTCTGGCAATGGAGATCCTTGACGAGCTCATGGTTGTGTATGCGAGTTGGTTCGGCAGATCAAAAGTTGACAACGCGCGACGAGAGCGGGAACGTGCCTGTGGAGCATTGGTCAAACGAATGCTCGCGTTCAAAAGAAGATACCCCAAGCTCATGGTTATCAGACTCGATGTGGGCTACGGTAAGCAATATGCGGCCCGCGCCGATTCAAGTCACGAGATCCTAGACCACTGGAGTGATCTGTTGCACGCGATCAAGGAGGGCTTTGCCGCGAGCTTTCTTGGCTATGCCGCCAAGATTGAGTACGGAGTGCGTAAGGGCCCCCACATGCATCTAATGCTGCTTTTCAATGGATCGAAAGTTCGCCAGGATGTGACGATCGCTCGGCTCATCGGGGAGCTGTGGAAGAACAAAGTGACGAAGGGTGCGGGGCTGTATCACAACAGCAATGATCCGAACTACAAGGCCCGTTTCACTTACTGTGGTGTGGGCGTTTTTAGTGGACTCGATGACGCGACGATTGCGGGGTTCCAGCGAGTTGCTGACTACCTGGTCAAACGAGAGCTCCTTGTCAGGGTGGCAATGCCACATTTGGGTCGAGCACTCAGGACTGGACTTGTGCTTCCTTCTGCGCATGGCCAGCAGTAGGGATAGAGAGGAGCAGCTTTAGGGGCGGTGGACTGTATTGCAGCGATAGCAGTCATCTGCGTATCGAAGTCGACCAAGTAAAATCGGTCATAACCGGACATACGCATACCCCCCTTGTTCTGCGGCCTGCTCCCGAAGGTTGCTCTCAGAGGTTTCGAATCTGCAATATGGTGGTGAACGTAGATGCGTCAGGATTGCGGGTTTACCCTTGATTTTGATCAAATTCCCCGGTCAGCCTCGGGGGGAATTTCCGACACCTTGGGATATCTCGTCGGCCAGGGCGCGTAACAGCGGTACATACTTGGTGGCAATCTCTCGCTCAGATACGGCATTACCCTGCATAACGAGATTGATCGCCCCGATCGCATGCTCGCCAATGCGGATGGGAAGGCCAATGGCCGTCACACTGGCTTCCGAAGCCCACTCACCTCTATTGACCGCATAGCCACGGCGCCGAGTTTCGCGGACGATCCGCTTTATGAGCGGCGCATCCCTTGCCATCTCGCCAATGGCATCTGAGCGTTCACCCAGAAGTGCCAGCGTAGCCTCTCTCTCCTCTTCCGCACACCAGGAAAGCCAAGCCCTCCCCAAGGACGATACGAGCATCGGAATGCGGATGCCAATGGTCGCGCGGTGCTGCGAAAGCATACTGACTCGGTGGGTTGACTCACGCACGAACATGAACCCACCGTCTGGCGTGGCCAAATCACTGGGCCATGAAAGAGCGCGAAGATGGTGGCGCATCGCAGGGGCGGCGATGCTGTCAATCCAGTCGGCACCTACGTATCCCTCAGAAAGTCTCCTGACTTCAAAGCCAAGTGCGTATGAGGCACCATCGTCCTTGTGATGCACGAGTCCCTCTGCCTTCAAGGTCTCAAGTAGCCGCTTCACAGTGGTTCGATGCAAACCTGTTAGACGGGATATTTCCACCACGCCGCCAATGCCTCCAGGCATGGCATTGAGTACTCGCAAAACGGCGAGACCTCGGCTCAATCCGCGCACTTCACGGTACTGAGCGGCATCGGAAAACGCATTTACTTGGGGCATGTCAAAGACTTTTGGTGCACTCTGTGCACGCACTATACGTCGGGTTCACGCGCTTCGATACTTCGATCCATGCAGCAAGTGGCTGCAGATTGAACAGGCACAACGTGCCCATATCAGGAGACAACATGTCAATTTCTCGACGCACTCTGTGCTCCATCGCCGCGTTGGCCCTTACTGCAAACGTGGCCTTTGCCCAGGAATGGCCTGCCAAGCAACCGATCCGCATTGTTGTCCCATATCCCGCAGGCGGAAACGCGGACTCTGCCGCACGGGCTCTGGCCGAAGTGGTGGGCAATAGCCTCAAGCAAGCTGTGATCGTAGACAACCGTCCTGGTGCTTCTTCGATCATTGGCACGGACGCCGTGTCCAAGGCTCCCGCGGACGGCTACACCATCGGCGTGGTCTCTGACTCGCATGCCATCAACCATGCAATGGCCAAATCGCCCAAAGCCAGCGAAATCCTGGGCGCGAAGGTGCCCTATGACGCGATGAAGGACTTTGTGCCCGTTGCCGGCATGATCGCGGTGCCTCTGGTCTTGGTGGTAAACCCAAAGGTTCCATCGCGCACACTGAAAGAGCTGGTCCAGTACTCGAAGGAGCGCACAAAGGGCGGACTGAACTTCGGCACGATGGGCACTGGTAGTCCCTGGTTCATCCACATGCACCAACTGCAAGAGATGACGACTGGCCAATTTGTGGATGTCCCGTACAAGGGCCTGGCGCCAGCGGCCACTGATCTTCTCGCGGGCCAGATTGACAGCATGGTGATGCCGGTGCACTACGCACAGCAGTACATCAAAGCGGGAAAGCTGATTCCCATCGCGACGCTCGGCGCTCAGCGCCATCCCCTCCTGCCTGACGTGCCGACCGTGCTCGAAAGCGGCTACACGGGACCTGCAATTGCCAACTACCTGTTCTTTGTAGCGCCCGCTGCAACGCCTCCGGCCATCGTTGAGCGGCTCGGACGTGAGCTTAACGCGGCGCTCAAGCTGCCCGCGATGAAAGACAAGCTGAGCGCATCAGGCGATCCCTACCCCGCCGACTCGGCCGAGTTGGCCGCCCGGGTGCGTCGTGACATCGACACCTACGGCGCAGTGATCCAGAAAACCATCAAGTAGCCAGAGTGAGATGAAGCCATGAGCCAAGAGAACGAATTCCAGACAGACGTGCTGGTGGTGGGCACAGGCCCAATGGGCGCAACAACCGCGCTGGCACTGGCCACGTATGGCGTGCGCGTGCATGTGGTTAACCGCTACAACTGGACTGCGAACACACCACGCGCCCACATCACCAATCAACGTGCTGTTGAAGTGCTTCGGGATCTTGGCGTTGAGCAGGAAGCTCGGCGCGACGCGACACCGTGGGAATGGATGGGGGACACCTTGTTCACCACCAGCCTGGCTGGCCCTGAAATCGCCCGCCTGCGCACATGGGGCACCGGAGATGCGCGCGTTGGAGACTATCTGCAAGCCAGTCCTTGCGCGTTGATGGATCTTCCCCAGGACAAGATGGAACCCCTCCTTGTCAAAAACGCATATGCACGGGGTGCCGTGTTCTCCTTCAACACCGAGTACCTTGGCCATGTGCAGGACGCCGAGGGAGTGACCGTCTCGCTGCGCGATCTGCTCACGGGCCGCGAGTACGAGATTCGCGCGTGTTACTTGGTTGGCGCCGACGGTGCGCGCTCGAAGGTGATGGACGATGCCGGGCTGAAAGTGGAAGGCCAGCTCGCTCGCGCAGCCACCGCGTACGTTCTCTTCCGCGCGGACCTGACCCGCTACGTTGCGCATCGTCCCAGCATCCTGTACTGGGTCGTCACCTCCAATGCAGCCTTTGGTGAGATCGGTATGGGTCTCCTGCGTGCTGTAGAGCCCTGGAACCAGTGGATTGCGGGATGGGGCTTCGACATGAGCAAAGGCGAGCCAGACTTCTCGCCCGAGGAAATCAAGCGCAAGGTGCGCCTGCTGGTGGGAGATCCAGAACTGGAATTAGAAGTTGAGAGCACCTCGGTCTGGTATGTCAACCAGGCACATGCGCCTGTGTATTCGAACGGACGCGTGTTCTGCGGTGGGGACGCCGTGCACCGCCATCCACCCTCCAGCGGCCTGGGCTCGAACACCTGCATGCAGGATGCCTTCAACCTGGCGTGGAAGCTCGCCTTCGTGCTCAAAGGCTACGCAGGGCCTGCGTTGCTTGAAACCTATACGACCGAACGTGCTCCCGTGGGCGCGCAGATCGTGGCGCGCGCCAACCAGTCCCGCCTGGACTATGCGCCCCTGAAGGCCTGCTTCAGGGATGAGAAGGCGGCTGACCCTGTCGCGGCTGGCCTTGAAAAGCTGGCGGATCCTGGCGACGAAGGTGTGGCGAGGCGCACAGCGCTGGCTGCTGCCCTCGACCTCAAGAACTACGAGTTCAATGCACAAGGGGTGGAACTCAACCAGCGCTATGTATCGGCGGGTGTGGTCCCTGACGAAGATGCCGAGCGAGAGGTCTGGAAGCGCGACCCACAGCTTCATGTGCAGCCGACAACCCGTCCTGGCGCCAAGTTGCCCCATGCGTGGTTGGTGGGTGCCGATGGGCGCCGGACTTCAACGCTCGACCTGGTGGGCAAGGGGAAGTTTGCCCTTGTGACCGGCATTGCAGGGTGTGCCTGGGTGGAGGCCGCCAAGCAACTCGCCCTACCGTTCCTAAAAACGGTGGTCATCGGAGTGCACGGCGCTCAGGACTCCTATGCCACCTGGCACGGTGTGCGTGAGATCGAGGAAGCTGGCGCCCTTCTCGTGAGGCCTGATGGCGTTGTCGCCTGGCGGCAGCATGGCGGGGCTGCAGACGCAGAGCATGCCAAGGATCTGCTGTCGGAAGCGTTGTCATCGGTCCTGGCCACCGAAGTGCTGGTTGCGGAGACCGCGTGATACAGCGTGCATTTCTGGGCATGTCGCATACACCGCTGATGGGGTTGAACCCCATCGCTCCCGCGGTAGAAACAGCGCTCGAAGCAGCCATTGCGACTGCCCGTGAGCAGGTGCGGGCATTTGCGCCAGAGCTCATTGTCCTGATTGCACCGGACCACTACAACGGCTTCTTCAATGAATTGATGCCGCCGTTCTGTATTGGCACTGAGGCGAACTCGGTGGGGGACTACTCGACACCCAGCGGGTCGATGAATGTGGACGCATCCGCAGCGATTGGCCTGGCGAAGAAGCTCATGGACGAAGACTTCGACATCGCCATCTCGCGACGCATGTCCGTGGACCATGGATTCGCCCAGGCGCTGCAACTGCTGTGGGGCAGCCTCGATACCCCACCGGTGCTGCCCATCTTCATGAACGCGGTGGCTCAACCAGGCATTCCTCGCATGCGCCGCTGCAAGGCTCTGGGCGAAGTCATCGGACGCTTCCTGGACACAGACCCTCGGCGCACGCTGCTCATCGGTTCGGGCGGCCTTTCGCATGAGCCTCCCGTGCCTACGCTGTCTCACCCGGACCCTGCTGTGCGTGAGCGCATCACCAGCAAGCGGGAGCCGACCGAACAAGAGCGCCATGCCAAGACGCAGCGCGTCATGGCGGCTGGGATGGCCCTGGCATCAGGGACAAGCTCCATGAAACCCCTCAATCCTGAGTGGGACCGCCGCTGGATGGACAGCCTGGCCGGCGGCGAAGCCGATCTGCGGCGG